>NZ_NFHC01000011.1:0-98338 GCF_002161245.1 Flavonifractor sp. An9 | reverse complement strand
TGGGCGGCCGTTTTTCGTGGGAATCCGCCCCTTTTGCCGAGGAAACGGATTGCCACGCCAGTGTGCGCACTGGCTCGCAATGACAGGCTTGTGCAAAACAGCTATTTTGCAACAGGCCCGCTTTTCGTTTGTTAGTTCAGGAAATCCTTCAGCTTCTTGGAGCGGGAAGGATGACGCAGTTTACGCAGGGCCTTGGCCTCGATCTGACGGATACGCTCACGGGTGACCTTGAATTCCTTGCCCACTTCCTCCAGGGTGCGGGTGCGGCCGTCCTCGATGCCGAAGCGCAGCTTGAGCACCTTCTCCTCACGCTCGGTGAGGGTACCCAACACGGAGACCAGCTGCTCCTTCAGCAGGGTGAAGGAAGCGGCCTCAGAGGGCTCGGAGGCGTCCTCGTCGGGGATGAAGTCGCCCAGGTGGGAATCCTCCTCCTCGCCGATGGGGGTCTCCAGGGAGACAGGCTCCTGGGCAATCTTCAGGATCTCCCTTACCTTGTCCACCGGCATATTCATCTCCTCGGAGATCTCCTCGGGGGTGGGATCGTGGCCCAGCTCCTGGAGAAGCTGACGGGAGACACGGATGACCTTGTTGATGGTCTCTACCATATGGACGGGGATACGGATGGTACGGGCCTGATCGGCAATGGCCCGGGTAATGGCCTGACGGATCCACCAGGTGGCGTAGGTGGAGAACTTGTAGCCCTTGGTGTAGTCAAACTTCTCCACGGCCTTGATGAGACCCAGGTTGCCCTCCTGGATCAGGTCCAGGAAGAGCATACCGCGGCCCACATACCGCTTGGCGATGGATACCACCAGACGGAGGTTGGCCTCGGCAAGGCGCTGCTTGGCCGCCTCGCCACGCTTTACCAGACGGCGAAGCTCCTTGATGTCGTCCTCAGACAGGGCGATCTCCTCGCCGGCCTCCTTGGCCCGCTCCATATCCTCCAGCTGCTCCTTGGCAGCGTCACCGGCGCCCATATCCTGGGCCAGCTGGACCTCCTCATCGGGGGTGAGCAGGTTGACTTTGCCGATCTCCTTCAGATACATACGGACCGGATCGTCAATGCCGAAGGAGTCCACCAGAGTGTTGGGGTCTACGATCTCCTCTTCAGGCAGGTCTTCGATTTCGTTGAGCTCCTCCAGAGGAGGCATGGTGTCGTCGGCCAGCTCGGGCAGATAGTCGTCGCCTACCGTGTCGATGCCCAGGTTCTCCAGGGTATCGTAGATCTTATCCATCTGCTCGCTTTCCAGATCCATGTTCTCCAGCACGTCCATCAGTTCGCTGGAGGAGAGCTTGCCGTTTTTCTTGCCGCGCTCGATCAGCTCCGCCAGTTTTTCGGCGCCCTGGACGCCTTCCACCACCTTCATGACCTCGATCTTGCCCTGCTCCATCTTCTTCGCGTTGTCGCGGGCCAGCTTGGCCTGATCCTCCAGGGTCAGGGTGAGCTCTTTTTTACCGGTGGTCTTCTTTTCACTCATGCGGTTGTCCTCCATATGATTTTTTCTCTCTGAATTTATCCCGGGCTGCCAGCAAAGGGTCCAGCCCGACGCCGCCCCGCTTGGCGGCTTCTGTCTCGATAATCTCTAAGTAGTCATGCAACGCCTGGCTGCGATTGGAACGGGTCTCCGGTTGTTCCAGAATCCCGGTGATGTGACTCATCTCCTCCAGGTCCAGCGATCCGGACAGTGCGCCCAGTTGCAGGCTGAGCCCTTGGCTGTGCCGCTGCTTGAGCAGCACATAGAGCTTGGCCAGCAGGGGAGAGGAGAACTGGGACGGGTCCAGTCCATCTGTCTCGGGCAGCAGGCCCGGGTCCAGCAGCAGCAAGCGGATCACACCCTCCTCCGCACGAGCGGAGCGGATATTCTCGTAGTGCAGCTGCCTGGATTTGGGCTGGAGCTGAACGGCGGGGGTCAGGTCCTTTTTTGCCTGGACTTTTCTGGCCCGCCAGGCCCGGTCCTTTCGGTAGCGGGCTACCTCCTGGGCCATGGCGGTTCCGGAAATGCCGGCTGCTGCTGCTGCTTTATTGCCGTAGATTTCCCGCTCAATAGGGCTTTGAAGGGCGGCGATGGTGGCCACAGCTTCCTTTAGATAGGCCAGCCTGCCCTCTTCGCTTGACAGGTCATGTTTTGCCTGCAGGCTGTCCAGCCGGTAGTCGTTTTGTCCGGCGCTGCCATTGAGGCACTTCTCAAAAGCGGCAGGGCCAAACTTTTTAACGAAATCATCCGGGTCCTGTTTGATGGGCTTGCCCTCGGCATCAAAAGCGTTGGGCAGCTGAAGTACCCGGACGGTGAGGTTGGCGTTTTTCAAAATGTTAAGCACCCGGTCGGTGGACTGCTTGCCGGCGGCATCATTGTCGTAGCAGAGCACCAGCTCCTTGGTGTACCGGGCCAAAATGCGGGCGTGCTCCTCAGTGAGGGCGGTTCCCATGGTGGCAACCACATTATCAAAGCCCGCCTGGTGCAGGGTGATCACGTCGATGTTGCCCTCCACCAGAATCAGGTTGGGCCGCTTGGTGTTCTTGGCGAAGTTGAGGGCGTAAATGAGACGGCCTTTTTTGAAGAGCACCGTCTCCGGAGTGTTCAGGTACTTGGCGCCCTCCAGTCCGGGGAGCAGGCGGCTGGTGAAGCCCACCACCTCGCCCCGCACATCAATGACCGGGAGCATAAGCCGGGACCGGAACTTGTCATAGATGCCGCCGTTCTTTCCGGCTACTGCCAGACCGGCGTCAATCAGATCCATTTTGGTGTAGCCCTTGGCAGTCATGGCCTTTGTGAGGGCATCCCACTGATCGGGCGCGGCCCCCAAACCGAACCGGGTAGCGGTACGGGGAGAGATCTGCCGTTGGGCGATATAGTCCCGCACCTGCTGGCCGCCGGGACCAATGAGATAGTCGTGGTAGAAACGGGCTGCGTCTTTGGACAGCTCCAGCAGTCGGGACCGCTTTTTGCGATAGGCCTCGTTTTCTCCGGCCTCCGGCACCTCAAGACCTGCCCGCTTGGCCAGCAGCTTTACCGCGTCCAAAAAGGGGAGATTCTCCATCTCCATGACAAAGGAAATTACGCCGCCACCCTTGCCGCAGCCGAAGCAGTGGTAGATCTGCTTATCGGGAGAGACGGAGAAGGAGGGGGTCTTTTCGTTGTGGAAAGGGCACAGGCCCCACAGGTTGTTTCCCTTTTTCGTGAGGTGGACATAGGAAGAGACCACGTCGGCAATGTCGCTGCGGGCCACCAGATCGTCAATGAATTGTTCTGGTATCGCCACAGGCATCCTCCTTCCGACTATCTTTTCCAATCAATGCCAATCTCATACGCTGGTATATGTAAAGTTAAATGCCCTTACGGCACAAACGCCTTTAAAAGCATTTATACTCTGATGGTGTAAGCATAAATCACTTTACGCTCCAGGACTTCGGGATGAAAGCGTCGCTGAACTGGTCCACGGCATATTTATCGGTCATGCCGGAGATATAGTCGCATACGGCGCGCTCTACGCCCTCCTCCACCCGGATGTCCTGATATTCCGGAGGCAGCTTGTCCGGGTCCTTCACATAGTACTCAAACAGGCGGCGGATCATGTCCTGGGCCTTTCCCTCCTCGCCCTTGGCTACCGGGCTGCGGTAGACATATTCAAACATGAACTCCCGCAGTTCATTCATAGCGTCCCGGCAGGCGGGGGACTGGACAATGTCATTCTTTCCGGCGGACTGGGTGATGATGTCCACCGTCAGAGTGTTGATTCGCTCAGAGTGGGTGAAGCCCAGTACCTGGGAGACCGAGAGGGGCAGGTCCATGGGATAGATGATCTTGCCCCGCATGGCGTCGTCAATGTCGTGGTTGATGTAGGCGATCTTGTCGGCCAGCCGCAGCAGACGGCCCTCCAGGGTCTCGGCCTGGTCGGAGCCGGTGTGGCAGAGAATGCCCCGGCGCACCTCGTAGGTCAGGTTGAGTCCCTCGCCGTCCCGTTCCAGACGGTCCACTACCCGAAGAGACTGCTCGTTATGGGCAAAGCCTCCGGGCATGATCTCATTGAGGACCCGCTCTCCGGCGTGTCCGAAGGGGGTGTGGCCCAGATCGTGGCCGTAGGCGGCCGCTTCTGCCAGATCCTCATTGAGGCGTAAGCCCCGGGCGATGGTGCGGGCAATGCGGCTGACCTCGATGGTGTGGGTCATGCGGGTGCGGTAGTGGTCCCCCTCCGGCTCCAGAAAGACCTGAGTCTTGTGCTTGAGCCGCCGGAAGGCCTTGGAGTGGACAATCCGGTCGATATCCCGCTGAAAGCAGGTCCGGGTGGGGCAGGGCTCCAGAGGCACCAGACGTCCCCGGGAGCGGGCGGACAGGCAGGCATAGGGGGAGAGCAGGGCCGCCTCGGCGGCTTCGGTCTGTTCACGCAGTACCATGGGCGCTCACCAGCCTCTCAGCAAATTTCAACCTTTACTCTTTATACGCCGCAGCCTGGATAAAACCCTTCTTTTTTTGTAAATTTTCTATTGTGCTCACAAATCCCCCTGATGAGGGTGGCTGGATTCGTCATTTTGCTCGCCGGTAAGCAGGGCCAGAAGCTCGGCGGGGGTAGAGATGATCTGCTGTGCACCCTGTTCGGTCAGAAATTGCGCGTCACGGAAGCCCCAGCTCACCGACAGACAGGGCAGACCGGAATTGCGGGCGGTCTGGATATCCACCTCGGAGTCGCCTACATAAACGGCCTCTTCAGGCTGAGCGCCCAGTTCCTTCAATGCGCGAAGTACCGTGTCGGGAGCAGGCTTGCGGGCAACTCCCTGGGATTCACCGATGGCCACCTTTACCCGATCGCCAAAGTAGGTCTGACACAGACCTTTGACAGCGCCGTCAAATTTGTTGGATACCACTGCCAGTTTGATCCCGGCCTGATTCAGACCGTCCAGCAGCTCCAGCACACCGGCGTATGGAGCGGTGCGGTTCTCCATATTCAGCAGGTAGTGGGCCCGGAAATCAGCCAGACACCGGGCCTCCAGTTCTTCAGGGGTTCCCTCGGGCACGGCACGGTGAATGAGCAGGCCTACGCCGTTGCCCACAAAGCGGCGTACCTCATCCAAAGAGCGGGCGGGCAGTTTGTGGAGGGCCAAAGCATAGTTGGTACTGTCGGCCAGATCCTGAAGGGTATCCAGCAGGGTGCCGTCCAGATCGAAAATCACGGTGGAATAGGGAATCATAACAAGCCTCCTTATCAGCAATGGCAGGAAATGCGGGCGGTCCGTGGGACCGCCCGCATTGTGGGTCAGTAGAGTCCGTTGGCAGAGAGAATCTGGGTAACCTGCATGGCACGGTTGGACCAGGCGGCGGCAGCCCCATGTTCCCGCCGGCGGACGGCAGGCCAACCATCCGGTTCTTCCAGAGCACGGATGCACAGCCGCACAAACTCGCCGGGGCTGTGGGCGGCGTAGATTACGTCAGGGAAATGCTCCACATGGTCGGGGTAGAACATAGCCACAATGGGCTTGCCGGAAGTGAGATATTCATAGACCCGGCTGGGTACGATGTCGGCGCCGTAGTCAGACTGCCGCAACAGATGAAGGCACACGTCGAATCGGGACAGATAGTCTGGAATATCCACCGGCAGCTGGCGGCCCAGCAGACGGACGTTGGGCAGGGCCTCCAGGGTGCGCAGCTGGGGATTGTAGGGCTCTACCGGCCCTACAAAGACAAATGTGCACCGGGGCAGAGCCCGGGCGGCCTGGATGGCCGGTGTCAGGTCAAGATCCTCCCAAATGGTGCCCACAAAGCCCAGAATGGGACCGGTGAGGTCGGCCAGGGGAGCGGGACACTCATTGTCTGGCCGGGAGAACATGGGATAGCTTACCCCATTGGGAAGCAGGGCAATGTTGTCGCTGCAGGGGGAGAGGTGGTCCACCAGCCCCTCGGAGGCGGCAAAGATCACGTCGGCAGCCAAGGCCAGGTCGCTCTCCCACTCGGGTGGAGTGTCCAGCCAGTCCTGGGCGCAGTCATATACCAGCCCCTGATGGGGGATGGCGTCCAGCAGATGGACCTGCTCCGGGGAAGTGCACCAGAGCAGGGGCTCCCGAAAGCGATGCATATCCATCAGCTTAAGAATATGGCGGGTCAGCTTGCGGTCCCGGACAAACCGGAGCAGCCGCTGATCCTCGGAGGCCTCGGGAGCAGGCGGGAGAGCGTATACGGTCAGGCCGGGGCGTACTTTGCGGCCGGGCTTGCGGTAGTTCCGGGAAGGAGGCTCTAGAAAGAGGATCTTGGCATCCTTCAACCGGGTCATCAGCTGCTGGGTGCGGGTGGGGATGGTGCTCCAGGGTTGGGAGGAGAGGCACAGGATCTGTTTCAACGGGACACACCCTCCAAAAGCCGGCGGGCAGTCTCCTGGTTGCGTTCCTCTACCTGGCGCAGCCGCTCCACGCCGCCGGACAGGAATTCGGTGTCTCCGATCCGGGCATAAACGGCATCGATATAGCCGCACAGAGATTCCACCGTCACCTTATCCAGGTCGGTGTACAGATCCTGGCCGATATAGGAGAGGAAAGAGCTGATTTTCTGGTCGTATACCACGCCCACCAGAGGCACACCCTGGCCGGCGGAAAAGACGAGGGCGTGCAGCCGCATGGAGATAACCGCCTGCATCCGTGCAAACAGACCGATAGTGTGGTCGGAACTGCCGGTATGGGTAAGAATATGGTGGGGGGCCTTCATATACTTAGCAGCCAACTTGGCGGCATCCACATCCAGACGCCGCTCAATGGGCAGAAAGACGGGGGTCAGGCCGTATTTCTCATAGGCGTAGTCGGCGGCGGCGGCAAAAACGGGGGCCTTGGCCTCAAAGCCCGGCCAGGGCCGCAGGGCAAAGCCGATATATTTGCCGTTGGGATCGATGCCCTGGCTCTCCAGAATGCCGTCCACCACGGGCGCGGGAGCGGCGGGCAGAATGACCGTGGGGTCGGCGGAGAGAATGATTTCCGGGTCGGTGACCTTCATGTCGGTCAGCTCCTCACGGGAGTGAGTATCCCGCAGGGTGATGGCGTCCACGCTCTTCTGGAGCACCTTGGAGGCCCGTTTCCGATTGGAGGGGGAGTGGATGGGACCGATGCCGCAGCCGTACATCATAACCTGATTGCCCAGCCGCTTGGCCCAGGAGATGGTGAAGAGATAGAACCACAGGGAGCGGTGGCTGGTTACGTCCTGCATCAGGGAACCGCCGCCGTTGATATACAGCTTGGTCTTTCGCATCCGCCACAGGAACTTGGGAAAGGCAAAGGTGTAGATGGAGTTGACACGATAGGTGCGCCGGGTATCTTCCGGGCTGCGGGAGAGCACCCAGATGGGAAGGTCAGGGTCCACCTGGCGCAGCTCGGTGACAATGGCCTCCAGGATGGCATCGTCGCCGGCGTTGCCCCGGCCATAGGCTCCGCATACCAGAGCGCCATCCCGCCGGCCGGTCTTGCGGGCCTGGCGGCGGAGAATGGTGTCATAAATGGAGAGCTGCCGCTGGAGGGTGCTCTCCAGAGAGTAGTCCTCCTTGGCCCTCTGATAGAGCCGCTGGCCCATATGCTGGCGCAGCTCCGGGTCCTGAGCCAGCGCAATGAGGTGGCGGGAGAGTCCCTCCGCGTCCCCTGCCTCAAAGAGGAAACCGTGGATACCATGCTCGATCAGGTAAGGCACGCCGCCTACCCGGCTGGCCACTGTGGGCAGGCCCGCCCGGGCGCCTTCGGTGAGGGAGTAGGGGAAGGTCTCGGAGAGAGAGGTGAGGGTATTGATGTCCAGAGCATTGTAGAAGCTGTCGGTGTCGGACACCCAACCGGCAAAGCAGACCTGCTTGGCTACTCCCAACTGGTTGGCCAAGTCCTTCAGCATTCCCATCTGCTCGCCATCACCGGCGATAAGCAGCCGCAGATGAGGGCAGACTTTATAGGCCAGAGCAAAGCCGCGGATCAGAGTAGCAATATCCTTGACTGGGTTGAGGCGGGCGGCAATGCCCACCACAACGGAGTCCTGGCCGGCGTCCAGACCCACGCTCTTCCAGTATTCCTCCCGGGAGAGGGCGGGGGTACGGGGGGCAAAATCGATGCCGTTGTAGATGGTGAACAGTTTGTCCGGATCAAAGCCGCGGGAGATGAGCAGATCGGTCATGGCATCGGACACGCCGATGCGGTAGTCTAGCTTCCGCAGAGCGATGGTGTTGATGGTGCCGTAAGTGATGCGGGAGAAGGGGCGGCCCAGGTAGTCCAGTCGATAATCGGAGTGGACAGTGGTAACCACGGGCAGACCGGTGGCCTTCCGCAGCAGAGCGCCCATCAAATTGCCCCGGGCGCCGTGACAGTGAAGGATCTGATAGCCCCCCTCCACGATCATCTTTTTCAGGGTGTTGCGGGTTTTCAGCAGATTGTGTCCAGGCAGGACCACAGTGGGGATGCCAAGTTCCCGGGCCTCCTGAGCAAATGGACCTTCCATAAAACATACCATGGTAACATCGATGGTATGGGCAAGATTTTTTAGCAGGGAATGAACGTGGGTCTTGGCGCCGCCGCTGTCGCCGCCGGAGATGAGGTGCATGACCTTCATGGAATCAAAACCTCCAAAGAAAAAAGAAAGTACTTGTGTCTCGGTGGGGATCTATGATACAATAACCCGGTACCATTGTACCAAGTGCGACATGAATTTACAACCTCGGAGGCTGCAAAAAGATGATAGACGAAAAGGGAAGACTGTTTGGTAAAATCAACATCGTGGATCTGCTGGTGATCCTGGTGGTTATTATTGCGGCAGTGGTTTTGGGTATGAAGTTCCTCAAGCCGGGCAGCAGTGGTGTTGTAGGCGGAGGTTCCACCACCACCCATGTGGAGTATACCGTGCTGGTGGAAAGCGTCCAGCCGGCGGTTTATGAGAGCATCAAGGAGAATTATATCCCCTCCACCCTGATGGCCTCTGGCGAGCTGCTGGACGGTCAGGTCACTGCTGTGGAGGCCAAGCCTCACGGTGGAGATATTACAGTGAGCACGTCTGGTGATACGGTGGCCCTTACTGCTGACAAGGGCTTGCTGGATCTGACTTTCACTGTGGAGTGCAATGTGGCTAACCCCATTACCACCGAGCTTGGTACCCAGGAGGTGCGTGTGGGCAAGAGCCACATCCTTAAAACGGATAAGTTTGAGCTGAATGGCGTGATCCTGGACTGCACCTGGAGTGAGAACGCCGAGTAAACTGGCTGAGATCGATCAAAATAGAGAGGGCGGCGGTCATGGTACCGCCGTCCTTTTTCCAATAGGAGGAACTTATTATGCCCCAATGGCTGCTGCAGATAGACGGCGGTATTCTGCTCTGGATCCAGAACTTCCTGCGCTGTGCTGTGCTGGACCCGATCATGATTATTTATACCCAGATGGGTGATGCTGGCATCCTGTGGATTGTGCTTTCCGTGGTGCTGCTCTGTATTCCCAGGACCCGCAAAGCGGGTTTTGTCAGTTTGATAGCCATGTTGCTGGGCCTGCTGTGTACCAATGTGGTGCTCAAGCATCTGGTGGGCCGTACCCGGCCCTGGCTGATGGTAGAAGGGCTGATTCCGCTGGTGGCAGAGAACGACCCCAATTCCTTTCCTTCGGGCCATACCTGCGCCGCCTTTGCGGCGGCCTCTGCCTGGTGCCGCACCCTGCCCCGGCGGTGGATGAAGATCGTCGCCGTGGTAATGGCGGCTCTGATGGGCTTCTCCCGGCTTTATGTGGGGGTTCACTTCCCTACAGACGTGTTGGCCGGTATGGCGGTTGGCCTGCTGTGCGGCTGGCTGGCCTGGCTCATCTGGAAGCGGCTGGCCGCCTGGCGGGGCTGGGAGGCATAACCATGCGGGCGGAAGAAATGCAGACCACTCTGCGGAATGGAAGCCGGTGTCTGCTTCGCAGTCCCCGCCCGGAGGACGGGGAAGCGGTGCTGCGCCATCTGCGCCGGGTGGCAGCAGAGAGCCCTTTTACTGCCTTTCTGCCGGAGGAGATCAGCAATACCCTGCGGGAGGAGCAGGCCTTTCTCAAGCGGCAGCTGGCCAGTCCGGGCAGACTGATGTTGGCCGGATTTGTGGAGGGCAGGTTGATTGGGCTGGGGGGCGTGGGCCCTGCGGCAGCCAACCGAAAATGCGGTCACCGGGCTGAATTGGGATTATCTGTCCGCTGCCGCTGGTGGGGGCAGGGCCTGGGCCGGATGCTGATGGATGGACTGTGCCGGGAAGCCAGGCATATGGGCTATGCCCGCATGGAGCTGTCAGTGATGGAAGACAATGTCCGGGCGGTGGCCCTCTATGAGAACTGTGGGTTTGAGCGTTTTGGCCTGCTGCCCGATGCCTACCGTACAGAGGGAGACAGTCAGGCCGCCATTTTGATGAGCAAGGTATTATAAAATGGACGCCAGTCCCTATGGGACCGGCGTCCATTTTATATGTGCTTATTCGGTGGTGTAGTTGTCAAAATAGCCCTGGATGTAGACAATGGGGGTGCCCTTGTCGCCGGAGCCGGAGGTCAGATCGCACAGAGAGCCGATCAGATCGGTCAGGCGGCGGGGGGTGGTGCCCTGAGCAGCCATCTTACCCACCAGGGAGCCGTCCTTCTTCTTGATCTCGCCCTTAATGGCCTCGCGCAGAGCCTCGCCGGACAGAGCGGCAAAGTCATTGTCAGCCAGGTACTTCAACTTCAGCTCGTTGGGGGTGCCCTCCAGACCCGCGGTGTAAGCGGGGGAGACCACCGGGTCGGCCAGCTCCCAAATCTTACCCACAGGGTCCTTGAAGGCGCCGTCGCCGTAGACCATGACTTCCACGTGCTTGCCGGTGGCCTTCAGCAGCCGGGCCTGGATTTCCTCCACCAGATCCTGGCAGGGACGGGGGAAGAGCTTCACCTTGTCCTCGGTGGACTTGTTGGAGCCCAGCAGGCCATAGTTTTCATTGTAGCCACTGCCGTTGATGGGAGCGGTCATGATCTCATCCAGGCAGAACACCTTCTCGGCGCCGGCGGCAACCAGGCGGCGCTTGGTGCGGGCGCGGGTGTGGATGTCGCAGGCCAGCACGTTCTTGGTGTAGGCCAGAATAGCCCGGGGATCGTTGGCGAAGATGACCTCCACCTCAGCGCCGGACTCACGGATCAGATTGGAATAATAGTCCACATAGTCCACGCCGGTAAAGGGGTGGGTGGTGTAGCCGAACAGCTCGCGGTAGCGCTCCAGAGAGAGCACATCCTTGTAGGGGTCCACACCCTTTTCGTCCATCACGTCCTCATCAATGAGGTGATTGCCCACCTCGTCGGAGGGATAGGACAGCATCAGGACCACCTTCTTGGCGCCCTTGGCGATGCCGCGCAGGCAAATAGCAAAACGGTTGCGGCTGAGGATGGGGAAGATCACGCCAATGGTCTCTCCGCCCAGCTTCGCCTTTACATCGGCGGCAATATCGTCCACCGAGGCATAGTTACCCTGGGCGCGGGCCACAATGGCCTCAGTCATGGCGACTACGTCGCGGTCGCGTACGGAGAACGCGCCATCGTTGACCGCCTCCAGGACAGACCCGGTGACGATCTCGGCCAGGTCATCTCCGCTGCGGATAATGGGGGCGCGGATACCCATGGATACGGTGCCGACCATCCGGCTCATAGAACAACACTCCTACTATAGTTGGATTCGCTGCGGTATTCCCGTAACATTGAAATTATACTATATTTTTTTCTGCTTGTAAAAGGTTTTTTCTTTGCAAACGAACTTTATTCGACGGATACCCACTGCCGGACCACGTCAAGAAAACGGGCGGTCAGAGGGGAAGGCGGCTTGCCCCGGCGAACGGCCAGGGTGATGTCCCGATAGCGGGGATGTTCCAGAGGGATGGCGGCGAAATTGCGACCGGTACCCTGCAGAACCAGTTCTGGTCGGATACTGACACCCAGCCCCTGCTCCACCATGGCCAGGATGGCAAAGTCGTCGTTGACGGTGTAGCGTAGGTTGGGATGGATGCCCTCCTCCTGGAAGATCTCTCCGATCTCCACATCCCGCTCCTCAGGAATCCAGATGAAAGGGTCCTGGGCCAACCGTTCTATGGGATAGAAGGGGGCGTGTGCCAGAGGGTGGTCCGGTGGGAGCACCGCCATAAACTGATCACGGCGCAGGGGAAAGACCTCCAGATCGTCTCCGGCGGGCAGTCCCAGAAAACCACAGTCTGCCTGCCCCTGGCGGATCAGGTCCTCCACCTCTGCAAACTCCCACTTGCTCAGTAATTCAAAATGGATGCCGGGATAGCGCTGGAGAAAGAGCTTCATAATAGGAGGCAGCCAGTGGATGGATACGCTGGCGAAGGTGCCCACCCGCAGGGTGCCACGGGTCAAACCGTGGAGATGGGCAGCCTGCTCCTCCAACTCCTTCTGGGCGTTGCACACAGCTCGCAGATATGGAAGCAGTGACTCACCGGCTGCACTTAGATGCACGCCGCCCCGTCCCCGGACCAGCAGTTCCATGTCCCATTCCTGTTCCAGCGCGGCGATCATCCGACTGGCCGCCGATTGGGTGTAGCCCAACGCCTCAGCTGCCTTGGTGATTCCACCCAGTTCTACTGTTTTCAGCAGGATCTGATACTTGATCAGGCTCATATCAATCATTCCGTTTCATCATGAATTTCATGAAAAAGATTCGTTTGCATCATAGTAAACTCTATTGTATACTATAACCAGAAGGAAGGCAAGAGCGAACGACAGAAAGGAGCGATTTCCATGAAGAAGAACAACGCAATGGTAATGAATCGGAAGAACAACGGCTATGAGCTGATGGGAAAGGGTATGTCGGTCAACGTCATGCGCACCTATTGGAAGGGAAGCCCCTGGAAAGCGCTTCGGGACTGCGTCCGCAGCGTATAATTTGATCTTTGCTCCGGTTGGGGAGAACCGATAGAAGCCCGGAGGGCCTGCCGAATGGCAGGCCCTCCGGGCGGTTTTTTATATTATGCCCCCAAGTCTGCTGCCTGAGGGAAGGGATAGGTTGTGCTGCCGATGGTAATGGATTCCACCTGGCTCAGGTCAAAGGCCTGGGCAGGGGTAAAGCGGAAGACATGGATGCCGTCCCGACTAGACCCGGGGTAGGGACTCTCGCCAGATCCCCAGGTTCCGGCATAGGCGCTGGGAATCTGAGTAATCAGCTCCGAAGTGCCGTCCCGGTAGTTCAGCCGTGCATCTGCCAAAATTTCCTTTACGCTGACCAGCCAGCTGCCGCCGTATGTGTCCCTGACCAGATAACCCTCCAGCTGCGGGGGCAGCTCTATGTCGGAAAGCTTCTCCAGATCCAGAAGTACCTCCGCACCGGAGACGGCTGCCCACTCCTCCAGAGTGGGGGTCTGCATCTCCAGTTCAATATAACCTGCGCAGATGGAGATTTGATAGATGGTGCCCTCCTGGGTATATTCGGAAAATTCCGGCTGGTCGGGCCGCAGACCCCAGGCTTCCTCCATCTGCCGGGTGGTATTGACCACTGTAATGTCTGCCGGGCAGCTGAGGGTCTGGCTCTCGGTCACCGGTATGATCACCGGGCCGTAAGCAGCGATGGGCTTAAAGTTATGATTGAGGTTCATGCTCACTTCTACCTGTTTCAGCTCAGGATCTTCTAAAGTCATGGATACCTTGACAAGAGAGGTTTGCGTATCTGGGTCGTAGCTGGCCTGCTCCAGATTAAGGATGCTGCATCCCTCGAAACCGCCCCGGGGCCCCCATTCATATTCCGGCGAGTTGTCCGCAAGAACCACACCTGCCTCCTGGGATACCGGAGAAGCCGCAATGTAGGCATACAGTTGGTTCCCGCTGCACATGGTTGCTACCAGAGTGGCCTGGGGCTCCGACTGGGTGACAGTCTGAGTGGGAGCATCATATTCTGTCCATTCTTCGATGGGGTCCTCCTTGGATATGCCCATATCTGCCCGTGCTGCGTCCCGCAGCGTAAGCACCACCGCAAAGGCGGTGAGGCAGCAGAGGGACGCGATGATTGCCGCCACCAGCAAGCCACGGGTCAGGCGGCGGGTTCTTCCTGTTTTATGGTTTTGTTTGAATCGTTTCATCGTCAACTCCTCAATCCTGGCGGGGGAGAGGGGGGTGGTATCAGTTAAGAGAATGCTGTCCTCCTGATAGTGGTCCAGCAAATCAAAGATCTCACGTTTCATCAGCCTGCTCCCCCTTTTGTCAAAGCTTCCTTGAGTTTCATGCGACCGCGCCTCAGCTTGGTTTTTATGGTGGATTCGTTCAGGGCCATGTGATCTGAGATCTCTTTGATCGATTGGGCGTAATAGTAATGCCGGAGAAAGATTTCCTTGTCCTCTGGGGGCAAAGCGTCCACTGCTTGGCGGACCAGACGCCGCTCCTCGTCCTGCTCCATGGCCTCTGAAAGGTCATTTGGGGCTGGAATATCCACACTGTTTTCTTCCAGGGATATGGTGCGGCCCATCTGGCGGAGTTTGTTTTTCGCTTTGTTTCTGGCGACCGTGCCAAGCCAGCCCTTGACATGACCGGCCTTCAGATCGGCGGCCTGTTCCCATGCGGCAAGGAACACATCGGAGACCACTTCCTCTGCGTCCTGGGGAGACATGGCATCCCGAAGAATGTTCCATACGATAACGGAAATATACGGCACATAGCGCTCCATCAGTGCCTTTAGACCGGATGGGTCGCCGGCTTTTATGTTCTGTAAGATCATTGATTCTCTCATATATGGCCCCCAACTTATGCGAAAGCAGCTTTCATTTATAATATCACACGGATACTGCTTCTGGTTTCATCTGCGAACCTCGGGGGGTAAAAACAAAAAGAGACACGACGTATGTCGTGTCTCTTTTCTGGAGCAGGTAAAGGGAATCGAACCCTCATATTCAGCTTGGGAAGCCGTGGATTAAAAAACTTGTATCAACTGTGGCCCTAAGCGTGTAGGTTATGACGACTTGCTTGTAGCACCACTTTTAACACCGGTGCCGTCCAGAAGCGCCATTCCCGCTTTGAGCGTTTCTGTGTCTCTGTGCTGATAAATATTCGCTGTGGTGGATATGTCGGCATGGCCCAGCAGCCACCGTACCGTCTCCAGCGGTACCCCGGCCCGGGCACAGTCTGTGGCGAAGGTATGCCGCAGGCAGTAAGGGGTAAGGTCCGGGGCGATCATGGACTCCACAATCTTGTTGCGGTAGACCTTCGCCCCCATCTCAATATCCATAGCCCGCCGGAAGGTGGACCATTGGCGGTATTGGCTGTTGGAGTTCAGCCGGTGGCCCTCCCGCCCAGTGAATACCGGCGTAAAAGGCTCTCCGCGGGCTGCCAGCAGACGCGGCAGCAGGGCGGCGTGGATCGGGATATCCCGTACGCCTGCCTCTGTCTTTGGACCCTTACAGCGACCGGTGCCGCTTTCCAGGGCGGCGTGAATATGGATCTCGTTATGGTCGAAATCCACATCGGCCCAGTTGAGCGCCGCAGCTTCCCCGGGACGCATACCGGTATAGAGCAGGGTCAAAATATACAGCCCTGATGGATGAGTTTCAGCTACCTTCAGCAGCACCTTCCGCTCCTCATCGGTGAGACTCCGGTGGGAGCCGTCCTTCGCTGTCGGCAGCTCTAAGTCCTCTGCTGGATCGTATGGGATCAGGCGGGATTTCCTGGCCCGGGAGAACATCTCCCGCAGCACCCGGCGGATCTTCTCTACATGGGATTTGGACTTCCCAGCCTCGGCATTGAGGATACGTTGGAGATGGATATCCTTCACGTCCCGCAGTTTCATGTGTCCGATGAAGGGCTTTATGTAGCCGTTGTATTTTTCATCATACATTCCCAATGACTTCTTGGTGAGGCCCTTCGGGTCCTTATATGTGGCCTTCCACTGAGCATACCATGCGCTCACCGTCATGGAACCGGACACCAACTCTTCCCCACGTCTGGCCGCTGCCAGCTTCTCGGCCAGCTTGGTCATGGCCTCCAGCTCTGTTTTACCGTAGGCGGCATACTTTTTTCCATTCAGTCGGGCTGTTTTCCTGATGTAGTCCATGATCCGGTTCCCCCATTCTGATAGGATCAAGGGGCAGACGGCCCACCAAAATCTCTGCGCTGTCCCTCACTTGGTGTATCAATACCACGCGGTGAATTTTTATGGGTTATAGTACGAACAAATAAACAGTAAATATACGATAGCAGCTGCAGGCGTCACTATTTTTCGCAAGTATACTCTGTTTCTGATTTTTTCTTCATGATATACGAGATAATTTAATCTTTTGTGTATTAACTGATTGTTCAAAAAGCAGAACGACGGTTCTCCATATTCCTTCTTCGCTTTTTCACTTTCCTTCCTCAGCCTTTCGATTTCATCATCACTGAGTTTGAACTCTTGCAGCTTTATCTTCTTTTTATACAGTATTTTTGCCACAAAATAACACACGAAGATCGGAGCAATTACAATGAACTTTAATAGACTATGAGGTCCCCAAATAGAAACTGCTCCATTTAGCAACAGAATATAAGCAGGAACATTGAGGTAAATTAAATAGCCTAATTCCACGATTGCTGTATCATTAACCGGATTGTATAATTTGAACTCACTTCTCAAGAAAAAGTATTTGCAGGCCGGAATAATTTCGTTTTCTACATATCGGTTTATCGTACTTTTATCATCCGTATCTAAATCTAAAACAGATGGGAGCCTTAATTTTTCGCTTCTTTCATACTCCCACTCAAATCCATCTTCACACACATAAAATATAATTAAATCTACGGAAACCCCGAGCAGAATGCCTATAGCAAGTAGTATTCCACCCACAACAATTCTCCTTTCCCGAAAACCGGACGATTTATTTCTCCATCCGGCGCTCCACGCCACCTCCCTCGGAGAGGGCGGCACGTTTACTCAAAAGTACAATTCCGTCTCCGTGTTGCCGTGTGTATACCAACAGACCGCTTTCCGCATAAACTCCTCCGTCACGCCAAAGTGGTCCGCCAGATCCCACAACTCCGTGTGTCCATCTGCTACCGCCTGATCCAGCTCGTCCACAGGGATCAGCTTATTTACGGCCCATTTGTCCGCCCGATTTTCGTGCTTCTTCCGCACGTCTCTGGCCGCCCAGCGGTTATAAAATGCACCTGTCTTGCAGTGCCCTAGTTCATGAGCCAGATGGACACGGCGGATACTTTCCTCCGGAAGAACGCCATAGTCCATTCCGATATAGCACCGCCCGCTCTCCGACTGGATGCACATGGAGCCGCTTTTCGGGATGTCCAATATGATGATAGGAATGTTTTCTTCGGCGGCAGTCTGATACAGCGCCGTTGTTTCGGTCATAGCTCCCCCTTCTTTTCAGTCTCTTCCCGTAGTTTCACCAATTTTGCAAACCGCTTTACCTCATCGTACATCTCATCTGTGATATCTCCATCCCCTCCAAACAAGGCAAATTTGATATCATCATCGCTGACAGAGCGCTCGCCCTCCGGGGCGGGCGCTTTTTTTGTTCCTTCGGTGCCAAGAAGGTATCCAACGGTGACCCCAAAATATTCTGCTATTTTGTTGGCAACTTCTGCGGATAGCCCCTTTTTTCTTCCCATTTTGAGATCTGTTATGATGCTCGGCCTGATTCCGATGTCTTTGCACATTCTGTATGCGCTCACATTCTTTTTATCGCATAGGTTCGATATAGTTTCGTGCAAGTTACCCATAATACCACCCTCGCTTTTGTGCAGAAAGCAGAATTACACGAACACGTACTATATTCGTTGACATTTGCGTGAATACGTACTATGATTTGCTCAAGAGTTACGTGTTCATGTATTTATACGAATTACCACTTCAAGTATATTACATGGTTCCGTAACTGTCAACGGTAGAATGGGGCTGTCCATGTAGAAAAATGGCGGATGCCCACACACCCGCCATTCGTCACACTTGGCTGCCACCACAACGCACCGCTGCCCCCGCAGCGGACTCCTGTGGGAGAGTTGCTTAGTTGTGTACCGCGGACTCGACGCACGAGACGCGCCTGCCTTGCCGCAGGACTGATCCACGACTTAGGGCAGCTCAGGGAGAGGTCGCATAAGGCCCGCTATGGCTGAAGTAGCCTGCACAGGCATCATCTCCTCCCGTCCGGACAGCCCCATTTTACCACAAATACCGGTAATGGTAAAGGAGGTGTAATCGTGAACACTTTGACCGAATTCGGGAAGACCATCAAGAAGCGGCTGATCGACATGAACAAGAACCAGGTTTGGCTGATCGAGCAGGTGCGGGAGGAGACCGGTCTGTACTTTGACAGCTCCTATCTCTACAAGATCTCCACCGGGCGGCTCAACACCCCTAGCATCGTGGGGGGCATCCGGAAGATTCTGGATTTACCAGTGTTCTCCCATGATACCACAGAGGAAGTCCGATAGAACGGATTGTCAGTGGTGCTGGCAAAAGAGAGGCGGTGAAACAAATGCAGGCAGTCATTGCCTATGGAGAACCAAAAGAAATCGCCGCTCTTGTAGCAGCGATACAAGAGCGGCGGGAGATGCCATGCGAGGCGCAGCGAGTCTATGGCGTGGGCCAGAACCGGAGCATTGAAAATGAAGATGGAACGATGACGCTCCGTTAAAAAAGAGTTGGCGGACGCACAATCCATTCTGCTTTTTGGTCGGTAATGCAGAGAATATCGCAATCTTTTCCGACCGTAACAGGAGCTTGCGCAAATCTTTGAATATTGAAAAGAGTGTAGTTTTTGCGGTCGATAGACTGCTCGCTGAACAGGAGGTCATTTTGTGAAAGACACTGTCAGAATCATCCGTTCGGCACAGGTCATCCAGGTCATTCGGACGGAAATCAAAGCCGGTGCGGGAACCGAAGATGATCCAAACCGTATTGTCATCCAATACTGGTCCACAGACGGATCATTATTGGCGATTCATGATCCATTTATTCAGGGTTCTTTGCCTCTTTCTTCGCAAGCGCTAACTCTGTGACCCGCTTATAAAGTTCTTCCTCGTCGTGTCTGCTGATGTACCATTTTTCAATCAGCAATTCGATGAGCTGAAGCAGTTCTCCCGCTTCCTCGGGCTCTACATCCACAATCAAATTGACATCCCGCTCCATGTGGGCACCTATGTTTCCGATTTGACGTACCGCGTCGATTGCGCGCCATTGCGCTGCAGGGACCTTATCCTTGATTGCATCAATTTCGTGGTAAAGAGTTCTCTCTCCTTTAATCTCCCAGAAGTCCCGAATCATGCCCTGGAGACACCGGCGGGCCAGAGTGGCAGAGGCCTTTGGACTGCGATCCTGAATGAGGCACGCTTCTTCGTAATCCTCCCGAATCCCCACCGGAACATAGTCTGGAAAATGCTGATAGCGTGCCTGCGGATGTATCAGCACCGTCTTTCCATCTATATACCCAAATCTTCCATTCGCAATGATGGTCTCCTTTTGGCATAGATCATTGGGACACTTAAATATCCGAATGTGCAGATGAGGGGATGTTGATGTTACAGAATTATTGGTGCCATCAAAATTGAATGAAAGATCCCTTTTCGTCCCATAGTCCACGCTCATGATTTCGCCGCAAAAGGGGCATTTAAATCCTGCCATTTTTATCACCTCGTTCAATTCTAACATTTTGTGACAGTAAGAGCAAGGAAAGAAGTAAATAGAACCGAAAGACTATTTTTGAATCTAAAAGCTGCGAAAAGCGGCTGATTTGACCCAAGACCATATGTTAACCAAACTCTAGCTAAATTCTTTCAGGCGACAAGTCGGATTAGATTTTTAGTAAACCACTCAAGGAAAAAGACCTTCAGTAAAGTGGGGCTCCCGGTGCTCTAAATCTTGCAATGAAAAGGAGTGAGCCTCCGCGCTGCCAACACGGAGGCCCACCGCACACTTTCGCTCAATTCCGCTGATACCGCCCATAGGTGGGCTGCCACGCGCCGCTCCGCTTTGGCCTGCCTGTGACAGGCCCCGCCTGTGTCGGTTATGGGCGTCTCCCAGCTGGCAACGGGGATTTTATCAGCGTATCCCCTTTCCTACGCACGCGACGCGTTCACAAAATTGTGAAACCGGAAAGAGGATGTGGTGGCGCACATTTGAGCGCGGCAAGAGGCACGGATTTGATGATGAAGATCACATAGGCCGCAAAGATCTCTATGCAATCCACATCATATGCGTGGGACCTGGAGACCAATGTTTCCGACTCTAAGACCTTCGCCGTGAAGCACGTCCGCACCACCAAAAAAGGCTCCTACAAGCTTACCGACGAGCGGGACATTTACGAGATGGTGGCCAACAAGGGCGCTCGCCGGAAGCGCGCCTGCCTGCTGGCTGTGCTCCCCGGGTGGTATGTGGACGCCGCCGTGGATGCCTGCGAAAAGACCTTGACCCAGACCCTGACCGACGGCCAGACGCTGGAGGAGGTCATTCAGAAGCTGGTGGCGGCTTTTTCCGAGTTTGGCATTGCCCCGGGACAGATCGAGGAGAAGATGAGCAAGGAGGTAGGCAACCTGTCCAAGAACGATGTGGTGAAGCTCCGCCACCTCTATTCTGCCATCAAGGACGGGTTTGTGAAACCCGCTGACGCGTTCGGCCTGCCGCCGGAGCCTGACAAAGAAGTGCCGTCCGATACCGAGGCGGAGGCGCTGGACGCGCTCAACGCCCGCCTGACGGGAGGTGTGTCCGGTGATCCTGACCAGGGATAACTACTACACCCCGGAGGCTGACTGGGAGTACATGAGCTGCTCCCAGTATCAAGGCTGGTGCGAGTGTGAGGCCAAGCAGCTTGCTAAGCTGGAGGGCCGCTGGGTGGACGAGCCAAAAGAGGCTTTTCTGGTAGGAAACTACTTCCACACCCACTTTGAAGGCCCGGAAGCCCACGAGCAGTTCTGCCGGGAGAACTTTGACGAGATCTTTAAGACCAAAACCACTAAGGCCGCCGGGACTGTCATAACCGGGAAATATGCCCCGTTTGAGCAAGCTGACAAGATGATTGCCGTGGCCGAAAAGGACCCGCTGATCCGTTCTCTGCTGGATCTTCCCGGGGAAAACGAAATGATTATGCACGGCCAGTTGTTTGGCGTTCCATGGCGTATCCGGGTAGACAAGTACGTCCCGGACGGTCGGCTTGTTATCGACTACAAGACTGTGGCGAACATCAACGAGCTGAAATGGAGCAACGAGCTTCGGGAGAAGGTCACGTTCATCGACGCCTACGGCTATATGATGCGGGCCGCCGTTTACTCCGAGATCGAGAAGCAGTACGCCGGGGCCGACACCGACCCGCACTTTATCATCATCGCCATATCCAAGCAGGACTACCCGGACAAGGACGTGTTGGAGCTGAACCACCGGCAGCGGTACGACTACGAGCTGGAGCAGATCAGGGACCGGATTCAGCACATTCAGCGGGTGAAGGACGGTTCCTTGAGGCCCACCCGCTGCGGTTACTGCGATTACTGCCGGGCCACAAAGCGGCTGTTTTCTATCCGGCCCTACTTCAAACTTATGCCGGAGTTCCGGGAGCAGAGGGAGGAGGACTATGCAGCCGACGAGAGACCGCTGCTGGCTGACGCACAGGAGGCGGGAGCCGTGGGTGATATGCCCGCTGTGCCACCAGCCGATAACGTGGCGCAGGGTTGACTGTGAGGGCTGGTCCCCCTGCGACGAACTGCCTGTGCTGTTCGTCCCGGGGGGCCGCCTACGGCTTGTAGTCCGGCGGGATATCGTAGACGGCTGCAAGCTGTTTGACCCAAAGAAAGATCGAGAAAAGCCGAAATACGGCATGATTCCGCACTTTTACACCTGCACAGTGCTTAAAAAAGAGAGGCAGGAGTGGGCGGCGGCAAAAAGACTGGAGGGATACCATGAATGAGCCTATTGCCCTGTACCTCCAGAACAAGGAGGACCGGGAAGCCGTGGCGCTTGCCCTTTACCGGGCTGGCTACACGGTACAGGAACGCAAGCGCAAGGACGGCGGTAAAACCGTCGTCTATCTCGAATATTGGAAGGATGGTCCAAGTGCTCAATAAAGTATTCATCATGGGCCGCATGGTCCGTGACCCAGAACTCAGACACACCCAGTCCGGCACTGCTGTGGCGTCTTTTACGCTGGCCGTTGACCGGGACTTCAAGGACAAGCAGACCGGAGAGCGCACCACCGATTTCATTGATGTAGTGGCTTGGCGCGGTACAGCGGAGTTCGTCTCCCGCTTCTTCGCAAAGGGCCGGATGGCTGTGGTGGTCGGCTCCCTCCAGATCCGCGATTGGACGGACAAGGAGGGCAACAAGCGCCGCACGGCGGAGGTGATTGCGGAAAGCGTGTACTTTGGTGACTCGAGGAAGGACGGCGACGGCGGCGCTTATGCGCCCTCCGCGGCCCCTGCCAGACGGTGATGCTTACGGAATCGGCATTTTAGCGCCTTATGACATTTACATTTGGAACGCTGTAAAAAAGGAGTGGAAGAACAACGGCCCTATTCAGGGCCCCGCCGGTCCTCAGGGCGAGAGCGGCTCAGACGGCAAGGCGGCCACCGTCCGCGTCGGCGCTGTGACCACTGGTGAACCCGGAAGTCAGGCCGCCGTAAGCAACGGCGGCACAGAGTCCGACGCTGTGTTTAATTTCACAATTCCCCGTGGCGCAGATGGTCGTGATGGCGCAGAAGGACCCGCCGGTGCGGATGGAAAAAGTGCCTATCAATCCGCAAAAGAGCAGGGCTACACCGGAACTGAGGCGGAGTTTTATGCTGCACTGGTGAGCCTGAAAGATGGGCCGTTTTTGCCGCTGTCTGGTGGTACTTTAAGCGGAAATCTTAGGACTAATGCTGAAATTATTGTCGGAGTCAACAAACCCGCTTTTACGTTTGAAGGAGACGGAATGCCCCTAAAAGTTTGGGCTTCCAATGTCGGCGGAGAAGCCTTAATTAAGTTTGGAGGAACGAGCGATAGTTCTGGTGGTGTGTTTGCAATATTGGAAGAAGGCATCACAAGTGCAGAATCTGCTTCGTGGTACTCCCCAAATAATCCAACTTCTCTTGTGACAAAGAAATATGTGGACGAACTTGTAGGCAACATTAACACCGTTCTTGACACCATCAACGGGGAGGTAATCTAATGGGAACAATTGCCGACAAGCTGGCAAAGCTAAATACCACAAAAGAGGAGCTGAAAGCCGCCCTTGCGGAAAAGGGACAGACCGTCGGGGACGTGTTCAGCACATACCCGGCGGCGGTGAGAGCGATTGAGACGGGGCCTAAATCTGCAAATATTAGTGCTGATTTCTACGGAAATATTGATGGTGAATACATTACTTACATAGGAGCAGACCAGAAACTTATGGAAAATATCCCGTTGTCTTCCGTATACTCCATCAACGTAATAAATCCATCTTTTATTTATTTTAGTATGAGTGACACAAGTACCATGAGAATATCAGGAAATATAAAACGTATGACCGGAATATCTAATAGCCTCTTTTTTGTCAGTGGTCATTGTTCAATTTCTTATGAGGGGTAAGGTGAATCATGAAACGAATCATTGACATTTCTTTCCCGTCCATTGACTCTGTGGAAGTGTTTCTCAACAAGTTCCGGTATTCCATTGCCCAGGTAGCCGCCCAGGCCCAGGCCAGACCGCAAGGTCTATGTGGTCACTGGCGGGACCACCGCTGAGAATTGAAAGGAGACATAGTATAAAAAAGCCGCCCCGAAGGGCGGCGAAAATTGACAAAACGTGGCGCGTGACGGTATAATGAACACGGCGCTGTTGCATAACGGCGGTTAGCCACTTCCCTGAGAAGGGAGGTGATGCTTATGGGACGGAAGGTTTTCCGGTACATCATGTGCATCATCTGGGTACTTGCCCTGATGATCTGCATATCCCCAAAAGCGTGTTAGCCGCCCGGCTGGCTCCCGGACGGCTAACTTTGATTTAGTCTCTGGCTCGGGCTAACCGTCATACAACAGCGCCCTTTCTGTTTTCATTATACCATGCGGCCCCGTTTTGTCAAGGACAGACAAGACGGGGCCTTTTGCGCCCCGCAGAAAGGAGGGCTTATGAGCAAACAGAGCGTGTCCATCCCACTGCATGAAATATCCCGTCTGGCCATTGTGGTAACCAACTGCCGCAAGACCATGTCCCAGGTCAAGACGGAAACCGGCGCAGACTACATCCTCAACGGCGGTATGTGGAACCCGGACGGTTCTCCCTGCGTAGGGCTGAAGGCGGACGGCAGGCTGCTGTCCAAAACCCCTTGGGGCAACGTCCACGGCTACGGATGGACGGGCACGGACATCCACATGACCCTGGACTGGCGCGGCTGCGCCACATATCTGGCGGTGTCACCCATCATCAAGGACGGTATAAAGTACCCGCAAAAGACCTATGACAAGGCCCAGGACGGCGTGCGCGGGCGGTCTGCCATTGGCCTGACCAAAGACGCCCTGGTTCTGTATTGCTCCGGCGATAAGACTGCTGATGAAAGCAGCCCAGAAGAACTGACCCGCGAACTGCTTGCACTTGGCTGCAATTCGGCTATGATGCTGGACGGTGGCGGCTCGTCCCAGTGTAACTTTGCCGGTAAGCAGATCAAATCCGCCCGCAAGGTCCACAACTGGATCTGTGTTTGGACAAAAAAGACGGCGGAGACGCCGCCGGACAAGGAGGAAAAACCTGTGAGCAAGCCTATTGTATGTTTGGACCCCGGTCACGGCCCTGGGTGCGTCAATGGCTCCCCGGACGGGACCTACAAAGAATGTGACTTTACCTGGGATATGTATACCCGCCTGCGGCCCCTGCTGGAGGCCCAGGGAATTACGGTGGTAGGCACCCGGGAAAAGGAGAGCGACTATCCCAGTCTCAGCGCCCGGGCGTCCGTAAGCAACCGGGCGGGGGCCGACCTGTTTGTTTCCCTCCACTCCAACGCCGCCGGTAGCTCTGCCCGGGGCTTTGTGGCCTTCACCTCCGCGCCTCCGGAGACGGCAGCCCGGAACAAGCTGGCGGCTGCCATTATCAACCGTATCCACGCCGCCGGTGTGGTGCTGTGGGGGAGCGGCCTGGCCCATGAGCTGTACACGGTGCTGGCCTCCACCACCGCCCCGGCGGTGCTGCTGGAGTACGGATTCCACACCAACGCTCAGGACCTGGCCCTGCTGAAGGACGCCGCCTACCGGGACAAGCTGGCCCAGGCCACCTGCGCCGGGATCTGCGACTATCTGGGGCTGGAGGTCAAGGAGCCGGACCAGGAGAGCGGGCAGCCTAATGAGCCGGACGGCTGGGCCAAGGAGGCGTGGAGCAAGGCCGTGGCCGCCGGGATCTTCGACGGCACCCGGCCCCGGGACGGGCTGACCCGTCAGGAGGCTGCCGTGGTGCTGGACCGGCTGGGGCTGCTGAAATAAGGAGGAAAGCCACTATGCCCACCATCAATGAAGTAATTGAGCGCGTCGAGCGCATCAAGCCGGTAGCAAATGTTAATGCCATTGCCGTCGAGACCGACAACACGGCGCTCATGTATGAAATGGCAAAAGCCGGGTACAACCTTTCCAACACCACCAACAAGTCTAGGTTTTTGGACATCGCCTTCCGGGCACAGGAGGCCGGAGACACGGAGACCTACAGCCGAATTGCGGAAGATTTGATCTCCTCCGGCACCGTGGTTGACATGGACGAGTTTGAGAAAGCCATGGCGTCCAGGCTAAAGAAAACAGAGGCTTTTGCGAAGGCCCAGGCGTCTACTCAGGAGGAACTTCAGAAGAAGATCGAAAGCACATCCATTTACAGCAGATTTGACAGCAAAACCAAGGAAAAGGCCGCGGAAAAGATTGAAGCCTATGCCTATGCCAAGCAGATGGGAGAGGAAAACCCTGATTTCGATCTTCCTGACAGCTATAACTGGGTGGAAAAGGCGGACGCCGGTGCATCCGTTGGCCTGACTGCTGATGAATACATCCTCTTTGACCTTGCTTACAGTATGCTCAAATCCGACGAAAAGGAAGGCGGTCAGACCAAGCAGGAAAAGGCGATTGACCTGCTGGAGGATATGGACCTCAGCAATTCTGAACGGTCCTACCTGTTTGGAACCAAGTATGAGTCCGACAAGAACAATCCATGGAAGTAAAGCAATGGGGCCTTTCGGCCCCATTGTTATCTCTTAAAAAAGTTTGTAATGCTATACTCATATAAGGAACAAGGTTGTTTATACTTTACAAACTTCAAAAGGGATGTGAAAAAGATGGAGACCATAAATTCTATTAAAATTACGATCTCTGCCATTTGTGCCGCTCTCACCGCCCTGTGGGGGTGGTTTGGATGGGTGGTGGTAGCCTGGATCGTGTTTATGCTTATCGACTACGCCACCGGTTCTGCGGCAGCCCTGCGGGCGGGGGAGTGGTCCAGCAAGACCGCCCGGGACGGGATCTGGCATAAGCTGGGCAGCGTGGCGGCCGTCATCGTAGCGGCCATCCTGGATACGGTCATTGGCCACCTACTGAGCAACGTGCCTGGGGTTGAGTTGCCTTTCACCTACACGGTACTCCTCTGTCCACTGGTGTTAGTGTGGTACATCCTTACCGAGGCCGGCAGCATCATTGAAAATGCAGGCGCCCTGGGTGCGAAGATCCCCGGCTTCCTTCGTAAGGCCATTGAAGCCCTGAATGATAAGGTAGAAAGCGCCGGGGATATAGACAATGATAAATAATCTTCGCCGCAGGCAATGTCCGCCGGTCCGGTAGCCAGGTTTCTGGAGCAGCTACCACTGATTTTTTACATGATGTGTGATTTGTATGGATATGCAAATCACAAACTGCTCTTTATCGCCTGAAGGCAGAACTTTTGTAACACCACCTTTAGCACCACCCGGATATGCAAAAACGGGCGTTTTTAAGCATATTGGACGCCGGGTATGGACAAATAAAAAGCCCTGAAAGCATTGAAAAATCAATACTTTCAGGGCTTTCTTGCTTGGAGCAGGTAAAGGGAATCGAACCCTCATATTCAGCTTGGGAAGCTGACGTTCTGCCACTGAACTATACCTGCATGGGCTTATTGACTTAGGCATTATAGCATATGCCCTTATATTTGGCAAGAATTTTTTTGTGACAGCGTTCTCATTCTTTCGCTATGAGCGCTGAAAAATCACAAAAAACCTTGCAATCTATTCCAATCCGTGATATCATTTCTTAAACCAAAGGTATAATAACTGAAAGGGTATGGAAAGGTTGGAAGTACGATGAGCAAAAAACAGGCATTGACTGAATTCCATCGGGGCTCCATCCTGGCCGCTGCCGAGCGGCTGTTTGCGGAAAAGGGCACCGAAAAGACCACCATGGATGACATTGCCCGAGAGGCCGAGTACAGCAAGGCGACTTTGTATGTCTATTTTCAGAGCAAGGAGGAGATTATCAACGCAATCCTCCTCAGTGGGATGGTGCTGCTGAAGAAGAAGCTGCATGAGGCCATTGAGAGCCACAGTGATTGGTTCCAGGCCTATGACGCGGTGTGCCAGGCGATCGTGCGTTTCTATGATGAAAATCCCACTGCCTACGATGCCGCCACTGGTTCTATCCCCCTGTCTCAGGATGGCGACACCCTCCAGAAGGGGGTGTCCGATATCCTGCGGGTCAGCGATGAGATTGAACAGGAACTGGCTGATTTCCTGGTACGGGGTGCAGCGGACGGCGCGGTGCGTTCTCAGCTGCCTCCCATGGAGACCGTTCTCCTGTTCTGGTCTGCTCTCTCCGGTATGGTACATACCGCTGAGCAGAGGGAGAATTACATCCAGCGCACCTTGGGCCTGACCCGGGAGGAGTATCTCCAGCACGGCGCCCGGCTGCTGCTGGCCTCCCTGACCAAAGCGAATATGTAAGTATTGTATACAGTATGAACCCGGTCCGGATTTCCGGACCGGGTTCTCTGTTTTTATCGATAGCAGATCTCGTGGCGCTTGGGGCCGGTGGAGACGATGGTGATGGGGCACTCGATCTCCTTCTCCAGGAAGGTCACATAATCCTTGGCCTGCTGGGGCAGGGCATCAAAGTCGGTAACGCCCCGGATATCGCACTTCCAGCCGGGCAGAGTGGTATAGACCGGCTTGGCCTGATCCAGCAGGGCGGGTACCGGGAAGTCCCGGGTCACTTTACCGTTGATCTCGTAGCCAGTACATACCTTGATCTCATCCAGATAGCCCAGACAGTCAATGGCGGTGAGAGCCACCTGAGTGGTACCCTGCACCATGCAGCCGTACCGGGTAGCCACGGCATCAAACCAGCCCACCCGGCGGGGACGACCGGTGGTAGCGCCGTACTCGCCGGCGTCACCGCCCCGGCGGCGCAGCTCCTCGGCCTCATCCCCGAAGAGTTCGCTGACGAAAGCGCCGGCGCCCACGGCGGAAGAATAGGCCTTGGTTACAGTCACGATGTCGGAAAATGCCGTGGGAGGTACTCCGCCGCCCACAGTACCGAAGCCGGCCAGCGTGTGGGAGGAGGTGGTCATGGGGCAGATACCCAGGTTGGGATCCTTCATGGAGCCCAGCTGACCCTCCAGCAGCACCTGCTTGCCCTCCTTCAGGGCCTGGTGCACAAAGCTGACCGCGTCGCCCACGTAAGGCTCCAGGATCTTCTTATAGCCCATCAGTTCCTCAAACAGATCCTTGGGGTCCAGAAGAGGCTTATGATACAGATGCTCCAGAAGAACGTTTTTCAGGGCACAGATATGTTCCAGCTGAGCCTTGAGCCGGTCCTCATACCACAGATCGGCCACCTGAATACCGATTTTGGCATACTTGTCGGAATAGAAAGGAGCGATACCGGACTTGGTGGAGCCGAAGGCGGCGCCGGCCAGGCGCTCCTCCTCGCAGCTGTCCAGCAGCACATGGTAGCTCATCAGCAACTGAGTCCGCTGATCCACGATAATGTGGGGGGCAGGTACGCCGCCGTCCTCCAGATGCTTGAGCTCAGCGGCAAATTTTGTTACATCCAGGGCCACACCATTGCCGATGATGTTGGTGGTGTGGGAGTAGAATACGCCGGAAGGCAGCTGATGCAGAGCGAATTTACCATAATCGCAGATAATGGTATGGCCTGCGTTGGCGCCTCCCTGGAAGCGGATGACTACATCGGACTTCTCCGCCAGCAGATCGGTGATCTTGCCCTTGCCTTCGTCGCCCCAGTTGGCGCCTACAATTGCTTTCACCATATTGGATTCCTCCTGCCGCGGGGATTCGCGCATTGGCCTTTTCCCGTCGGCAATCCATGGGGATATCATTCCCCACGCGGTATTATAGTACGCTTTCTCCCTTGAATCAAGGCAAAAAAAGAGAAAAAATGTCATAAAATGATTGCCATCACCTTCCAGAACACCGCGTTTTGTTGGAAAAGCAAAAAAAGAGGTTTACTTCCACACTTCACTTTGATAAAATAAGAGAAACGGGCGGCTAGGAAGCTGCCCGCCGGTTTCCGAAAGAGAATCATCAGGAGGTCAAACACTCTATGACGAAAAACGAAAAGCGGGAACACAGTGATCTGCTGTATGAAGCGATCCTCACCCTGAAGGACCTGGACGAGTGCCGGAAGTTCTTTTCCGACCTCTGTACGGTGGCGGAACTGCGGGCCATGGAACAGCGTTTTGAAGTGGCAATGCTGTTGTCCGAGGGCATGATCTACAATGACATTCTGGAGCGCACCGGCGCTTCCAGTGCCACCATCAGCCGGGTGAACCGGTCTTTGCAGTACGGTGCCGACGGCTATCAGGCCGTGCTGCCCCGGATCAAGGAGAAGCAGAGCGGCAATGGCGTATGAATATCTGGCCGGCTGTTATGACCGTTTTACAGCCGACGTTCCTTACGCCGCTTGGGCCGACTACCTGGAGAAGCACTTTGCCCGCAGTAAGCTGCCCATCCATACTGTGCTGGATCTGGCCTGCGGTACTGGTACCCTGACCTGTGAGCTGGCCCAGCGGGGGTACGAGATGATCGGCGCCGACCTGTCAGAGGAGATGCTGGCCCAGGCAGCCGAGAAGGCCCGGGACGTGGAGGGGATTCCTCCTATCTTTCTGCACCAGGCCATGGAGAAGTTGGACCTGTATGGTACCATCGATGCCTGTGTCTGTTGTCTGGACAGTGTAAACTATGTTACCCAGCCCAAAAAACTGGCGCGGGCCTTTCAGCGGGTCCATACCTTTTTGATGCCGGGAGGACTGTTTCTCTTTGACATCAATACCCCGGACAAGCTGAAGGGGCTGGACGGTCAGCTTTTTATGGATGAGGATGAGGAAGCCTGCTGTATCTGGCGGGCGGAATACTCGCCCCGCCGGCGTATCTGTACCTACGGCTTCGATATCTTCTGCCGGGAGGAGAATGGACTGTGGAGCCGGATGGAGGAGGTCCATGAGGAATACGCCTATGAGCCGGAAGAGCTGGAGCAGATGCTGCGCCAGGCCGGTTTTCGGCAGATTAAGCAATATGGCGAACTGAAGATGCGCCGCCCCGGACCGGGGGAACAGCGCATCTTTTTCGCCGCACGAAAGGAATTTTAAACGTATGTCAGATTCGATCATTCGCGTTCTGGCCAAGGACGCTCCCGTCAAGGCCTCGGCCATTTCCGCCCGGGCCATGGTGGACCGGGCCAGACAGATCCATAAGACCCTGCCGGTGGCTACTGCGGCTCTGGGCCGCTCCCTGATGGCCGCCTCCATGATGGGCAACCAACTGAAGGAGGAAAACGGCTCTGTCACCCTGCGGATCAAGGGCGACGGACCTCTGGGGGGCATCACTGTGGTGTCCGACAGCGCCGGCAATGCACGGGGCTATGTGGTCAACCCCCTGGTTGACCTGCCTTTGAAAGGCCCTGCCAAGCTGGATGTGGGTTCTGCTGTGGGCAAGGACGGCTCTCTTACCGTCATCAAGGACATGAACATGAAGGAGCCCTATGTGGGTACCATCCCTCTGGTATCCGGTGAGATCGCCGAGGACATCACTTCTTATTTTGCGGAAAGTGAGCAGATCCCTTCCGCCTGCGCCCTGGGTGTGCTGGTGGACGTGGATCAGAGTGTACTGTGCGCCGGTGGTTATCTGATTCAGCTGCTGCCTGGTGCAGACGACAGCGTTATTACTGCTATTGAAGAGGGCATTGCCAAGGTGGGCCCCGTTACCGAGGCTATGCGCAACGGTGAGAGTGCCCGCAGCCTGGTGGAGCGTGTTCTGTCTGCCTTTGACCTGGAGGTCCTCAGTGAGGAGCCGGTGGAGTACCGCTGCTATTGCAGCCGTGAGCGGGTGACCCGCGCCCTCATCAGTATGGGCCGGGAAGAACTGGAGTCTCTCATCAAAGATCAGGGCAAAGCGGAGCTCACCTGCCAGTTTTGCGACAAGGTTTATGACTTTACAGGCGAGGAATTGCAAGGCCTTCTGAATTCGATTTGATTTTTTGAAAAAAATCGAAAAAAGTTGTTGACAACTGGGGGTCGTTCTTGTATAATAACTTTCGTCGCTTGGCCCGACAGCCAAACGAAAGCGAAAGAAGAACGAGGGAGCATAGCTCAGCTGGGAGAGCGCATGCCTTACAAGCATGATGTCACAGGTTCGAGCCCTGTTGTTCCCACCACTCCCTTTCTGGGAGCTCCCGTACCCCCTACCGTCTGGCGCGGTAGTTCAGTTGGTTAGAACGCCGGCCTGTCACGCCGGAGGTCGAGGGTTCAAGTCCCTTCCGCGTCGCCATTCGCCTCTGTAGCTCAGTTGGTAGAGCAGGGGACTGAAAATCCCCGTGTCGCTGGTTCGATTCCGGCCGGAGGCACCACCGTTCCTGGTGGATACCGCAAGGTATCCACCAGGGGCACCTTCAAAATTCAGGCATATGTGTTTCATTCTTTTCATAGGATGGAAACAGATGCAGGTGTAGCTCATCTGGTAGAGCGCCACCTTGCCAAGGTGGAGGTAGCGAGTTCGAGCCTCGTCACCTGCTCCAAAAATGATAAAAGGAAGGTCCGCCCTTCCTTTTATCCATATGGCGACATAGCCAAGTGGTAAGGCAGAGCTCTGCAAAAGCTCCACCCCCAGTTCGAATCTGGGTGTCGCCTCCAAAAACCGACTATCGAAAGATAGTCGGTTTTCTTTTTGATTTCTTGAGCAATCAAAATGTTTGGCGTAAATGCGCCGCTCACTGCTTGGGCTGCTAGTCTTAGTTTGCATCTATATTGTTTGGACAAGAAGAGAACCGGTTATCGGAAGGTAACCGGTTTTCTTCTTTGTATATACTGGAAAATATCATATGATATGGTATAATGAAAAAATGTAGAACAACAGTATGGTGGAGAGGGGAAGTGTGGACATGAAGAAAAAGAGAAGATCAAAGAGACGCAGGCGGAGTGCCTCCGGTGTGTTGCTGCTGATTGTTTTGCTTTTGGTGGCAGGCATAGGTGTTGTGCTGGCGCGTATGCTGCTCTCGCCAAAGGAGGGGCCTGCAGCAGTCTCTCCGATTGAAACAGAATTACCCTTACCTCAGGTCACGACAAGTCTTCAGACGCCGTCTGTGGTCGTTACAGAGCGCCCTGAGAAGGAAGATCCGGAGAGTATCCTCTACCAATATCTCTATGAGCAGGTAGACGGGCAGCAGCAGGTAGTGAACTTTACAGCGGAAGATATGAGTATGGAGCAAATCGGGCAAGTGCTGGAACAGCTCCAGCGTCAGCCGGAATTCTTCTGGTTGGAAGGCTACGAATTGGTTGGCAGCGGTACAGAGTACCAGGTGAAGTTTGACTGGAAATATACGGATTTGACTACCCGACGGGAACAGGTGGAGCAGGCGGCAGCCCAGGCGCTGGCTGCGATCCCGAAAGGGGCGGGAGACTATGAGACTGCCTTGAGCCTGCATGACTGGCTGTGTGATCACATTGTATATCAGAGCAGCAGCGACGGCAGCGATCAGGACCTGTACGGTGCGTTGGTAAATGGGCGGTGTGTGTGTTCCGGATACAGTCAGGCCTACGTGTACCTCCTGCGCCGGGCCGGCATCCAGGCTGAGACAGTGCGGGGTACTGCTGACAATGGAACAGGTGCCCAGTCCCATGCCTGGACAAAGGTGGTTCTGGATGGGGAGGTATATTATACCGACGTGACATGGGACGACCAGGAGACCCATCCGGATGGACATACTTACAGCTGGTTTGCAGTTACCAGTGAGCGTATGGCGTCTACCCATTTTGCGGAGCCGGAGCGAGGCGCGGAGATGACGCCCAGTTCCGCGGTGGCGTGCAATTACCACTACCGCAACGGCTGGGTGCTGGAGCAGTTCAACACAGAAGAACTGGTCCGGATCTTCTCCTCTCAGACTGGCGGAAGCCTTACTGTACTGGCCGCAGATGAGGCGGTATATGCTCAGCTGATGGAGTTGGTACAGGACGGGGAGGCTATGACCGCTGTGCTGGAGCAGGCAGGCTATCCGGTCAGTCAGTATACCTATTTCCACTCAGAAGGTTCGCTGTGTCTGGACCTGTTCCTGGAGGCATGAGCGAGTCTAAAAAGCTGTATGGCGGACAGGCCGCCTCACAGGAAGGAAATTGATATGTGGGCAGATTGTTGTTTTTACCTTTCGGTGCTGCTTCTGGCGGGCAGCCTGATCGCCGCTGTCAGGATATATAGAGCGCCCTATCAGCGGGGGCGGTTTCTGTCGCCGGTCAAGTGCGTCCTGGCCGGGGTATTCCTTGCTGCGGTCCTGCTGTTTCTCCCCCTTCATCTGGAGCAGTTTCCAAAGGATTTTGTGGGAGGGATAAACAGCGTACTGCTGTCCATTCACAGTACCATGAGGCTGTTTGTGCTGGACGGGGAGTTTGACGGTGTACTGGCATTTACCTCCGCTTTACCAGACGGTGTGGTGCGTACCGGGTACTCGGTTGTTGCCGCAGTGCTGTATGTACTGGCTCCCGCTCTTACCTTCGGCTTTGTCCTGTCCTTTTTTAAGAATATTTCCGCTTATCGCTCCTTGCTGTTTCACTATGGGACCGACGTTTATGTTTTTTCCGAACTGAACGAGCAGGCTCTGGTTCTGGCGCGAAGCATCCAGAAGAAGGACAGACGCTGTCTGCTTGTTTTTATGGATGTATTTGAGAACCATGAGGAGTCTATCTTTGAGCTGTGTGAGAAGGCAAGAGAGCTGAAGGCGGTCTGCTTCAAAAAGGACATCGTTGATATCAGCTGGAACGTCCACAGCAAGAGAAGCTGTGTGTCTTTATTTGCGATAGGGGAGAATGAGTCCGAAAATATTGAGCAGTCCATCAAGTTGGTGGAGGCGTATAAAAACCTCCCCAATTTCCGCCTGTATGTTTTCTCCACCAGGGTGGAAAGCGAGGTTTTGTTCCAGACTGCTGTGGATGGCGGAATGCGGGTCCGGAGAGTGAATGTGATCCGGTCTCTGATCAGTCAGACCCTGTACCGGGAAGGCGGTTCTCTGTTTGAGGGGGCCATAGACTGCGGGACCTATAAGCTGATATCGGTGGTACTGATTGGTTTGGGCCGGTATGGCACGGAGATGCTGAAAGCCTTATCCTGGTTTTGTCAAATGGACGGGTATCAGGTAAAAATTCACGTCTTTGACCAAAGAAATGACGCAGAGGAGCGGTTTACCGCGCTGTGTCCGGAATTGATGGCGCCGGAGCGCAACGGAACCGCTACGCCGGGCGAAGCGCAGTATCATATTGTGATCCATGGAGGAATGGATGTGCAGACCGCCCGGTATGCGGACTGCTTTCATGCCATCGGACCAATCAGCCACGTCTTTGTAGCGCTGGGGGATGATGGCCGGAACGTTGAGGCGGCGATCAATGCCAGAATCATGTGTGAACGTCAAGGACAGCATCCTACAATTCAGACCATTGTATATGATCCTTTGAAGAAAAAGGCATTGGAGGGGATCACCGATTACCGGGGTAATCGGTATCGCATTTCCTTCATTGGGGATTTGAATGAATCCTATTCTCAAGAAGTCATTCTGGACTCGGAGTTGGAACAGGCCGCATTGGAGCGGCATCTGAAATGGGGAACAGAGAGCGCCTTTTGGGCATACGAATTTAACTATCGTTCTTCCGTTGCTGCGGCAATCCATTTGAAAATGCGGATCTTATGCGGAATCCCTGGGGCCTCAAAGAAGGAAAGTGAGCTGACTCCAGATGAGCGGAGAACCATTGAGGAGCTGGAGCACAGGCGCTGGAACGCCTATATGCGGTCCGAGGGCTACCGGTTCAGCGGATCTGTCTCACCGGAGAGCAGAAATGATCTGGCAAAGCTCCACCATGATCTGGTCCCCTTTGTGAAGCTCAGCGAGGAGGAGAAACGAAAGGACTCCCGTGTGGGGACGGCCTGAATTGACGCAAGCGTCTTGTCAGCCTCTGAATATCGGCGTATACTGAGAGCGAATTAAGATATCCGCACCGACGGATGAAAAGGAGCGAGAAGATAGTGGAACAAATCTGCATACGCCCCATGGAGGAGAACCAGGTGGCTGAGGTATCGGCCCTCATCGGCCGGGTGTTGCTGGAGGTCAATATTCGGGACTATCCCCGCGAGGCTCTGATGGAGTTTGTAGAGTATTACAACCCAGAAGGTGTGGCTGCCATCCCCAAATCAGGCGGACACAGCTATGTGGCTATGCTGGGGGATGAGCTGCTGGCCTGTGGCTCTGTGGCGCCTATGGAGGACCGGCCGGGGGAGTGCGAGATCAGGGCCCTGTTTGTACGGCCTGACTGGGAAGGCAAGGGTGTGGGCAGAAAATTGGTGCAGACCCTGGAGGCTGACCCGCTGTTCCGGGCTGCCAAGCGTGTGGCGGTTTCCGCTTCTCTGACCTCCCACGAGTTCTATTTGAAACTGGGCTATCGCTACCAGGACGGGATCAAAGTCTGTGAGGATAACGACCATTACTGGATGGAGAAATTCAACTAAGAAAAAGGCCTCCAGCCGGGATTTCCCGGCCGGAGGCCTTTTTTATGGCGTTTATACCCGACCAATGTCAGTGCGGAAGTGCATATCCTGGAAGTGGATGTGCTTGGCGGCGGCGTAAGCGCCGTCGATGGCCTCATCCAGACTGTCGCCCACGGCGGTGACGCCCAGAACACGACCACCATTGGTAACGATATCACCGTTGTCGTCCAGCTTGGTACCGGCGTGGAATACCACGGCGGTCTCGCCGGCCTCCTCCAGGCCGGTAATGGGGTAGCCCTTCTGATAGCTGCCGGGGTAGCCGCCGGAGGCCAGCACAAGGCAGCAGGCCGCGCCGGGCTTCCAGCGGATATCCATCTTGTTGAGCTGGCCCTCACGGCAGGCGGCGAAGATCTCCATCAGGTCGGAGTCCAGCAGGGAGAGGACGGCCTGACACTCGGGATCACCGAAGCGGGCGTTGTACTCCACCACCTTGGGACCCTCGGGAGTAATCATGAGGCCGAAGTAGATGACGCCCTTGAAGGGGCGGCCCTCCGCCTTCAGTGCTGCTACGGTGGGCAGGAAGATGTCCCGCATACACTGGATGGCCACGGCGGCGGTGTAGTTGGGGGAGGGGGAGATAGCGCCCATGCCGCCGGTGTTGGGGCCCTGGTTGCCGTCATAGGCCCGCTTATGGTCCTGAGAGGAGGGCATACACAAAATATGCTCTCCATCGCAGAAGGCCAGCACGGTGACCTCGGGGCCGGTCATGCACTCCTCGATGACGACCTTGGCCCCAGCCTCGCCAAAGCGGTGATCGCTCATCATGGAGCGGACGGCATCCTTGGCCTCCTCCACGGTTTGGGCCACAATGACACCCTTGCCCAGAGCCAGACCGTCAGCCTTGACCACGATAGGGGCGCCCTGAGCTTCCACATAGGCCAGAGCGGCGTCCATGTCGGTAAAGGTCTCATATTTGGCGGTGGGGATGTTGTACTTCTTCATCAGGTTCTTGGAGAAGATCTTGCTGGCCTCAATGATGGCGGCGTCCGCGGTGGGGCCGAAGGCAGGGATACCCGCCGCCTCCATGGCGTCCACCATGCCCAGAGCCAGGGGATCATCGGGGGCTACCACCACAAAATCCATGGCGTGGCTCTTGGCCCACTTCACCATGCCGTCCACGTCGGTGGCGGCGATGGGAACGCACTGGGCGATGGATTCAATGCCGCCGTTGCCGGGGGCGCAGTAGAGCCGGGTGACATGGGGGCTCTGGGACAGCTTCCAGCAGATGGCGTGCTCCCGCCCGCCTCCGCCTACGACTAATACCTTCATGTTCAAACCTCGTTTCGTTACCCCCGTCCTTTTCGCGTAGCGAAAAGCTTTTTCGCGGAGGGTGTTGCGCTCCGTGACCCCGGAGCGAAAAAATCAGATGTATGTCTGGGAGAATTCACTTCTCCCAGACATACCCCGACCCGCGCCGTGGGCGCGAAACCGGGGGTATCGCAGAACTGCGCCAATGTACATTGGCGCAGTTCTGCGTATCCAGGGGGTATTGGATACCCCCTGGAACTGGTTTAATGGTGGAACAGCCGCATCCCGGTAAAGGCCATGACAATGCCGTACTTATTGCAGGTGGCAATGACGTGGTCGTCCCGGATGGAGCCGCCGGGCTGCACGATGTAGGACACGCCGGACTTGCGGGCCCGCTCCACGTTGTCACCGAAGGGGAAGAAGGCGTCGGAACCCACGGTCACACCGGACTGGGTAGCGATCCAGGCCTTTTTCTCCTCAGCGGTGAGCACCTCGGGCTTGACCTTGAAGGTGTTCTGCCACACGCCCTCGGCCAGCACATCCTCGTACTCGTCGGAGATGTACACGTCGATGGCGTTGTCCCGATCGGGGCGGCGGATGCCGTCCACGAACTGGAGGCCCAGCACCTTGGGATGCTGGCGCAGCAGCCAGTTGTCCGCTTTGTTGCCTGCCAGACGGGTGCAGTGGATGCGGCTCTGCTGGCCGGCACCCACACCGATGGCCTGGCCGTCCTTCACATAGCACACCGAGTTGGACTGGGTGTACTTCAGGGTGATCAAGGAGATGAGCATATCCCGCTTGGCGTGCTCGGGCAGCTCTTTGTTGTCGGTAACGATGTTGTTCAGCAGGTCGGCGTTGATCTCATAGTTGTTGCGGCCCTGCTCAAAGGTGATGCCGAACACGTCCTTGTGCTCGATGGCCTTGGGGACGTAGTTGGGATCGATCTCCACCACGTTGTAGCCGCCCTTGCGCTTGGTCTTGAGGATGGCCAGGGCCTCCTCAGTGTAGCCGGGGGCGATGACGCCGTCGGACACCTCCAGAGCCAGATAGCGGGCGGTCTGGCCGTCGCACACGTCGGACAGGGCGGCCCAGTCGCCGTAGGAGCACAGCCGGTCGGCGCCGCGGGCCTTCACATAGGCGCAGGCGATGGGGGACAGGTCCATGTCCTCCGCAAAGTAAATCTTCTTTTCTACGTCGGTGAGGGGGGTACCCACAGCGGCGCCTGCGGGGGAGACGTGCTTGAAGGAAGCGGCGGCGGGCAGGCCGGTGGCCTCCTTCAGCTCCTTGACCAGCTGCCAGGAGTTCAGCGCGTCCAGAAAGTTGATGTAGCCAGGTTTGCCGTTAAGCACCTTGATGGGCAGCTCGCCGGACTCCATAAAAATGCGGGCGGGCTTCTGATTGGGGTTGCAGCCGTATTTCAGCTCCAGTTCGGTCATGTTCTGTGCTTCCTCCTTCTTACTGATGCTTGTTGAGGATGACGGTCTCCCAGTTGCCGGTCATGATGTCGATATAGCGCACAAAGAGGGAGACCTTGTTCTCCTCATTGAGGCTGTTCCAGATCAGCTGGGCAAATTCCTCGGGAGTCTCGCTGGTGATGGTGATCTGCTCCGGCTCACCCTCGAAGGAGGGCAGGGGATTGCCGTCTCCCATGTAGGTGTGGATGAAGTGGCCCTGACCGGCCAGGGGCTTCTCATAGGCATAGAAGTAGCGGCGGCAGGAGGCGGGATCGCCGTCGGCGCTCTTCAGGATGGAGAGCACATAGTCGCCGTCCTTCTTTACCAGACCGGAAATACGGGGGGTGTAATTAGGCTCGTCCGGCTCGAAGGTGCGGGTATGGAGGGCCTGAGAGAAGGTCTTGCCTGCGGCCAGGCCCTCCCGGATGGTGTCGGTCTGGTCACCGTTGGTGACAATGGTGGAGGCGCCGAACACCCGGACTGGATTGTAGATGATGAGGGAGGGGTCGGTCATCTTGGAGGGATCAAAGGCCTGGGTGCGGATGCCGTCGGGGGTCTCCACAAACACACGGTTGCGGGAGTTCTCGCTGCGGCCCATAATGAAGTAGGCAATGACCGCCTTGGTGTCGTCGGCGGAGCGGCCCAGCACGATGCCGCGGCCGGGATAGGGATTGCTTTGCAGCAGTTGGGTCAGGTCCAGCGTTTTCATAACATCATTCCCCTTCTTTGATGGTAACGATCCGTCCCTCCACGGAGAGGCGGCCTTGACAGAACAGAGCGACGGCCTGGGGCAGAATATGCCACTCGGCCTGCTCCATGACCCGGCGCTGAAGCACCTCGGGGGTGTCGCCGGGCAGGATGTCCACCGCCTTCTGGAGGACGATGGGGCCGCCGTCGGGCTCCTCATTGACGAAGTGGACGGTGGCGCCAGTGACCTTCACACCGTAGGCCAGGGCCTTTTCGTGGACGTGAAGGCCATAATAGCCCGCCCCACAGAAGGACGGGATGAGGGCGGGATGGACGTTGAGGATGGCGTTGGGGTAGGCCTGCACCATTTCCTCAGTCAAAATGTGCATGAAACCGGCCAGCACCACCAGATCGATGCCCAGTTCCTTCAGCTTGGCCACCAGGGCCTGGGTCATGGCACGGTTGGAGTCGTAGTCCTTCCGGGCTATCACATAGCCGGGGATACCGGCGTTTTTGGCTCGCTCCAGGGCATAGGCGTCGGCTTTGGAGGAGATAACGGCGGCCAGTTCTCCGCCGCCCAGCTCTCCCCGGTCCCGGGCGCCGATGAGGGCCTGGAGATTGGTCCCGCCGCCGGAGACCAGTACAGCGATTCGGGTCATACCAGTTCCACCCCGGCGTCGCCGTCAACCACAGAGCCGATGACGTAGGCCTGCTCGCCGGCCTGGGCCAGCAGTTCCATAGCCTGCTCTGCCTGAGCGGCGGGAAGAGCCAGGATCATGCCGATGCCCATGTTGAAGGTGTTATACATATCCCGGGTGGGAATGCCGCCCTTCTTTTCGATGAGATCGAAAATGGGCAGGCGGGGGAAGGTGCTCAGATCAATGCGGGCGGTGAGTCCTTCGGTCATCATGCGGGGCACGTTCTCGTAGAAGCCGCCGCCGGTGATATGGCTGATGGCATGAACGTCGATGCCGCCCTTCAGCAGGGCCAGGATCGCTTTGACATAGATGCGGGTGGGAGTGAGCAGGGTCTCACCCAGGCTCTTGCCGCCCAACTCCTCCATGGGGGAGGTCAGGTCGGCGTGCTCCACGTCCAGCACCTTACGGACCAGGGAGAAGCCGTTGGAGTGGACGCCGGTGGAGGCCAGACCGATGAGGGTATCGCCTGCGGCCAGGGCCTTGCCGTCGATGATCTTCTCCTCGTCTACAATGCCAACAGAGAAACCGGCCACATCGTAGTCGTCCTCCGCCATCAGGCCGGGGTGCTCGGCGGTCTCGCCGCCCACCAGGGCGCCGCCCGCCTGGCGGCAGCCCTCGGTGATACCAGCCACGATGTCGGCGATGCGGGCGGGATCGTTCTTGCCGCAGGCGATGTAGTCCAGGAAGAAGAGGGGAGTGGCGCCGCCGCAGATGATGTCGTTGACGCACATGGCCACGCAGTCGATGCCGATGGTGTCGTGCTTGTTCATCAGCTGGGCCAGGCGCAGCTTGGTGCCCACGCCGTCGGTGCCGGACACCAGCACGGGCTTCTTCATGCCCGCCATATCGGGGGCAAACAGACCGCCAAAGCCGCCCAGGGTGCCCATGACGCCGGGGATATAGGTGGATTCCACCATGGGCTTGATGCGCTCTACCGACTCATAACCGGCGGTCACATCTACGCCGGCGGCGGCGTAGGACTCAGAGTGAGAATTTTTCATACGGAGAAACCTCCTCGATTATTGGGTTTGACCGATTTTTTGTTCAAAACGGAATTTTTCCCTGGCTTCCGGCACGGGCACCGGATAGCTGCCGGTGAAGCAGCCGTCGCAGAAGGTGCAACCGCAGCCGTTGGCCAATTTATGGACGCTGTCCACGCTGAGGTAGCCCAGGGAGTCGGCGCCGATAATCTTGGCGATCTCCTCTACCGTGTGATTGCAGGCGATGAGGTGATCCCGGGAGTCGATATCGGTGCCGAAGTAACAGGGATGGAGGAAGGGGGGCGCGGAGACCCGCATATGGACCTCTGTGGCCCCGGCCTCCCGCAGCAGCCCCACGATGCGGGCGGAAGTAGTACCCCGGACGATGGAGTCATCGATGATGACTACCCGCTTGCCCCGCACTACGGAGGAAATGGGGTTGAGCTTGATACGCACCTTGTCCTCCCGGTTTTTCTGGCCGGGGGAGATGAAGGTGCGGGCGATGTACTTGTTCTTGATGAAGCCAGTGCCGTAGGGGATGCCGGACTGCCGGGCATAGCCGATGGCGGCATCGATGCCGGAGTCGGGCACGCCGATCACGATGTCGGCCTGGACCGGATGCTCCAGGGCCAGGAAGGCTCCTGCACGGAGCCGAGCCTCGTGGACGCCGGCACCGTCGATCACCGAGTCAGGCCGGGCAAAGTAGATAAACTCAAACACACACAGGCTGCTCTTGGCCTTGCCGCAGTGGGTCCGTATGCTCCGCAGGCCGGACTGGTCGGCGATGACGATTTCGCCGGGTTCCACATCCCGGAGGAAGTGGGCGCCGATGGCGTCCAGAGCGCAACTCTCCGAGGCGAACACATAGCCGCCGTCCAGAGTACCGATGCACAGAGGCCGGAAGCCGTTGGGGTCCCGGGCGGCGATCAGCTTGCGGGGGGAGAGAAGCACCAGGGAATAGGCCCCCTGGATCACATCCATGGCGGCGGACACGGCCTCCTCGATGGAGGGGGCTTTCAGCCGGGCGCCTGTGATGGTGTAGGCGATGACCTCGGTGTCGCTGGTGGTGTGGAAGATGGCGCCGGACAGCTCCAGCTTCTCCCGCAGCTCGGCGGCGTTGGTCAAATTGCCGTTGTGGGCCAGAGCCATGGAACCCTTCACATGGTTGATGACCATGGGCTGGGCATTGGTACGGCTCTTGCGGCCGGTGGTGGCGTAGCGCACATGGCCCACGGCCATACTGCCGGGACCCAGGTGCTCCAGAACTTCAGGGGTAAATACTTCGCTGACCAGTCCCACGTCCTTGTGGCTGGTGATGACGCCATCGTCATTGATGGCCATACCGGCGCTCTCCTGGCCCCGGTGTTGGAGGGCATAGAGCGCGTTGTAAGTAACAGAGGCGGCGTGGGTCATACCGGCCACACATACGCCGAAAACACCACATTCTTCATGAATTGTTGCCATGGTTTTTCTTCCTTTGCGTCAGGGGCTTGGACGTGGAAACCGGACGGACCGGTTATTCCTTACCGGTCCAGCAGTAGGTACAGATCTTGTCGCGGTCGATGGCGATGGCCTCCAGCAGGCCATCCAGAGACTGATAGCCCAGGGAATCGAAGCCCATTTCCTTACAGATGGCCTTGAGCATACACTGGCCTCGCTCTGTGGAGGAGTCGGCATATTCCTCCAGATGCTGCTGCCCCTCGTCACCCTCCAGGTTCTGGATGGTGCGCCGGGCCAGCAGCTCCATGTCGGAGTTGCTGCGGGAGAAGTTCAGATATTTGCAGCCGTACATGATGGGGGGGCAGGCCGAGCGCATATGAACTTCTTCGGCGCCGGATTCGTAGAGAAATTCCACCGTTTCTCTCAGCTGGGTGCCGCGGACAATGGAGTCGTCCACGAAGAGCAGCTTCTTGCCCTCGATGAGCTCGGGTACGGGGATCTGCTTCATTTTAGCTACCTGGTTGCGGGCCGCCTGATTGGCGGGCATGAAGGAGCGGGGCCAGGTGGGGGTGTATTTCACAAAGGGGCGGGCAAAGGGCTTGCCGCTGCGGTTGGCAAAGCCGATGGCGTGGGGCACGCCGGAGTCGGGCACGCCGGCCACATAGTCCACCTTGGGCAGCTGTCCTTTCCGGACCTCATCCCGGGCCATGATCTCGCCGTTGCGGTAGCGCATGACCTCCACGTTGACCCCCTCGTAATTGGAGTTGGGGTAGCCGTAGTAGGTCCACAGGAAGGCGCAGATCTTCATCTTATCGCCGGCAGGGGCCAGGGTCTCCCAGCCTCTGGCGGTTACCTTGACCACCTCGCCGGGGCCCAGCTCGTAGGCGTCGATGTAGCCCAGCTTGTGGTAGGCGAAGGATTCAAAGGAGACACAGCAGCCCTCGTCGTTCTGGCCGATGAGTACCGGCAGACGGCCCAGCTTGTCCCGAGCGGCGATGATGCCGTCGGGGGTGAGGATAAGCATGGTGCAGGAGCCATCGATCTCCTCCTGGGCGTGGCGGATGCCGGACACCAGGTCGTCCTTCTGGTTGATGAGGGCGGCGGCCAGCTCGGTAGCGTTCACCTTACCCGAACTCATGGCCATAAACTGGTGACCATGGTCGGAAAAGTACCGCTCGATCAGCGCCTCGGAGTTGTTGATGATGCCTACCGTAATGATGGCGTACAGACCCAGATGGGAGCGTACCAGGAGGGGCTGAGGGTCGGTGTCGCTGATGCAGCCGATGGCGGAACAGCCCTTGAACTCGGCCAGGTCTTTGTCGAACTTGGTACGGAAGGGGGTGTTCTCGATATTGTGGATCTGGCGCTGAAAACCGATCTTGGGATCATAGACTGCCATGCCGCCCCGCTTGGTACCCAGGTGGGAATGGTAGTCGGTGCCGAAGAACACGTCCATGACGCAGTCGCGCTTAGAGATAGTGCCAAAGAAACCGCCCATGCCTTACTTGTCCCCCATCAGACGGCGCATGACCTCTTCATAGGCCTCTTCGGCGCCGCCCAGATCCCGGCGGAAGCGGTCCTTGTCCAGCTTCTCGTGGGTCTTCTCATCCCACAGGCGGCAGGTGTCGGGGGAGATCTCGTCGGCCAGCACGATGGTGCCGTCGGCGGTCTTGCCGAACTCCAGCTTGAAGTCCACCAGATCGATGCCGATCTCCTTCATGAAGCCCTTCAGCAGGTCGTTGACAGCAAAGGCGTACTTCTTGATGAGCTCGATCTCTTCCTTGGTGGCCAGTTTCAGAGCCAGGGCGTGATAGTCGTTGATGAGGGGATCGCCCAGGTCGTCGTTCTTATAGGAGAACTCGATGGTGGGCTCGTCAAACACGATGCCCTCCTCCACGCCATAGCGCTTGGCGAAGGAACCGGCGGAAATGTTGCGGATAATGACCTCCAGGGGGACGATGGATACCTTCTTCACGGCGGTCTCGCGGTCGCTGAGCTCCTCCACATAGTGGGTAGGCACGCCCTTCTCCTCCAGGCGGCGCATCAGGTTGTTGGTCATGCGGTTGTTGATGGCGCCCTTACCGGTGATGGTGCCCTTCTTCAGGCCGTTGAAAGCGGTAGCGTCGTCCTTGTAGGACACAATGACCACCTGGGGATCGTTGCTGGCGAAAACCTTCTTAGCCTTGCCTTCGTAGAGCTGCTCTTTCTTCTCGTAAGCCATGACGTGATGCTCCTTTTTCTATTCTAAATTGATTTGATTACAGTTTTTCTACAATATGGCGGTCTTTTTCCATCACTTCTTCCGCCATGCGGGCCTTGAACTGGACCAGCTTGTCGGTCAGTTCAGGATCGGACAGGGCCAGCATCTGAGCGGCCAGGATAGCGGCGTTGTCAGCGCCATCCACCGCCACGCAGGCCACGGGGATGCCCTTGGGCATCTGGACCATGGACAGCAGAGAGTCCAGGCCGCCCATCATGGATGTCTTGATGGGAACGCCGATGACGGGCAGGGTGGTGTAGGCGGCCAGCACACCGGCCAGATGGGCGGCCTTGCCGGCAGCGGCAATGATAACACCGAAACCGTTTTCCATGGCGTGGGAGGCCAGTTCCTCAGCGGCGGCAGGGGTGCGGTGGGCGGAAATAATGCGGACCTCAGCGGGAATGCCGAAGGACTGCAGACGCTGGATGCAGGGGCGCATGGTGTCCAGATCGGAGTCGGAACCCATGACAACAGCAACTTTTTTGCTCATAAGACCCTCCTGTATACCTAAAAATTTTTCAGGGCTGGAAAAAATAAATCAGGGCATCCGGTATACGGATGCCCTGACGGTTTCAGACCCTGAGGTTGGACAGGTTGGTGCCGTGGATGGATCGCCAGTTTGCGTAAAACCAGTGCAGTGATGACATCCCCGTACCTCCCCATTTGTTTGATTCATGTAAAATAATATCGGATTTTTTGGTGCTTGGCAAGGGCACTGGTGGATTTTTGTCTTGTTATACAACTTTGACGAAAAAAGGAAGGGGTACGTTGTGGAAGAAGAGAGGAACCGCTCCGAAAGAGGTTGTGTTCCGGAGCGGCAGAGGCTATACTTGCCATAGGAAGAATCCATCGAAAAGGGGAGGTGGCCCGAGTGAAATCCAGCCGGAACGAGACGGTAAAAAACAGTGTGGGACGAGCGCTGTTCGTGGCTCTCAGCGTACTGCTCCAGGCGGCCTGGATCGTAGGGCTGGTGCTGCTGCTCAACGACTATTATTATGCTGTCTCTCTTATCACCAGCGTGCTGGCCTTCCTGGTGGTGCTCAATCTCTATGGCAAGCAGATGACCGGCCCTATGAAGGCCTCATGCCTCATGGATTATTCTGATCCTTTTTTTCCCTGTGATGGGCCTGTGCATCTATCTGATGTTTGGACGTCCCAACTGTACCCGTGTCATGCGCCGGCGGTTTGAGCGCCTCCAGCAGCGGACCCAGGACCTCCTGCCCGACAGTGAGACGGTGCTGGCCCGGATGGAGGAGCAGGACAAGGGGATCGCCAATCAGCTGCGCTATCTCTCACGACGGGCCGGGTTTCCGGCCTATGAGAATACCGATGTAGAGTATTATGCCACGGCGGAAGAGGGGCTGGAAGCCCAGAAGCAGGCCCTGCGGCAGGCGGAACACTTTATCTTTATGGAGTACCACGCCATTGAGGACTCCCAATCCTTCCACGGCCTGGAGGAGATTCTGGTGGAGAAGGTCCGGCAGGGGGTGGAAGTGCGGCTGCTGTACGACGACATGGGCAGCATGGGCTTCATCAGCCCGGCTTTTATCAAACGAATGGAAAAGCTGGGCATCCAGTGCCGGGTATTCAATCCCCTGATGCCGGTACTCAATATTTTTATGAACAACCGGGATCACCGGAAGATTACCGTCATTGATGGTAAGGTGGGCTTTACCGGCGGTTACAATCTGGCAGACGAGTACTTTAACCTGACGCATCCCTTTGGCTGGTGGAAGGACACGGGGGTCAAGCTGACGGGGGATGCGGTGCCCAGTCTGACGGTGATGTTTCTGACCATGTGGAACGGGATCAAGGAGACCGACAAGGACTTTGCCCCCTTGATGTAACAGAAAAAGCCTGCCGGAAATTTTCCGGCAGGCTTTTTTGAATCAACTGCGTCCGCTGACCGCATGAAAGACGGCCACCGAGCGGGGACCCATCTGAAGTCCATTGCCGCTGAACAGAGGACCGGCGGCAAAGGGATCGGGGCAGGCGGTATGGAGCACCAGACTCCACCGCAAGCCGGAGGGCAGCTCAGGCAGGCCCTGCCAATGTGCCTCCCAGTGGGAATTGACCGCCAGCAGAATCAGGTCGTCGGCGGTGTCATCCTGGTTCCGGCCGGTGAAGAGCACGCCGATCTGCCGGGTCTGCTCATCCATCTTGGCGTTCCAGGCCGCCCCATTGTGAAGGGACACCGAGGGCCAGCCGCACCGGGCGGGGGCGGTCTCTCCCCGGATAATGGGGTGTGCTTTGCGGAAGGCGATCATTTGCGAGACAAAGTGGAACAGATCCTGGTGGTTTTCCAGCCGGGACCAGTCCAGCCAGGAGATCTCGTTGTCCTGACAGTAGGCGTTGTTGTTGCCAAATTGGGTGTTGGCAAACTCGTCACCCGCCAGGAACATGGGGGTGCCCCGGCTGCACAGCAGCACGGCAAAGGCGTTTTTTATCAGCCGGTCTCGGAGGGCCAGCACCTCCGGATCCGTGGTGTCTCCCTCCACGCCGCAGTTCCAGCTGTTGTTGTCGTTGGCCCCGTCGGTGTTGCCCCAGCCGTTGGCCTCGTTGTGCTTGACGTCGTAGGAGTACAGGTCGTACAGGGTAAAGCCGTCGTGGCAGGTCAGAAAGTTCACCGAGGCATTTTGTCGCTGGGAGGGGGGATACAGGTCGGCGGAGCCGGTGATGCGCTGGACCGCCGCCCAGGCCAGACCTCCGTCCCCCTTCAGGAAGCAGCGCAGGTCGTCCCGGTACTTGCCGTTCCATTCTGCCCACCGGTTCCAGGAGGGAAAGGACCCCACCTGATACAGTCCGCCGGCGTCCCAGGCTTCGGCAATGAGCTTCACCCGGCCCAGGATGGGATCGAAGGCAAGGCTCTCCAGCAGCGGCGGTTCGGACAGGGGAGCGCCGTCGGTGTCCCGGCCCAGGATGGAGGCCAGGTCAAACCGGAACCCGTCCACCCGGTACTCCACCACCCAGTACCGCAGGCAGTCCAGAATGAACTGCCGCACCACCGGATGGTTGCAGTTGAGGGTGTTGCCCACCCCCGAGAAATTGTAATACTTGCCGTCGGGGGTGAGCATATAGTAGATATTGTTGTCCAGGCCCTTAAAGGAGAAGAAGGGGCCCTGCTCGTTGCCCTCGGCGGTGTGGTTGACTACCACATCCAGAATGACCTCGATGCCGTGCTCATTTAAAGTGCGGATCAGGTGCTTGAGCTGGGTGCCCTCATGATTAAATTCCGGGGTGGCGGTGTAGCTGGTATTGGGGGCGAAGAAGCAGACGGTGTTGTAGCCCCAATAGTTGAGCAGTTGACGGCCGTCCACAATGCGCTCGTCCGCCATCTCGTCAAACTCAAAGATGGGCATCAGCTCCACTGTGTTGACCCCCAGCTCCAGCAGATAGGGCAGCTTCTCCAGCAGGCCCTCAAAGGTGCCGGGGTGCCTGACGCCGGAGGAGGGATGCTGGGTAAAGCCCCGGACGTGGGTCTCATAGATGATCATATCCCGGAAGGGGAGATGGGGGTCGTGGAAGTCCCCCCAGTCAAAGATATCCTCCACCACCCGGGCGTGGTAGGAGCAGCCGGGGGTCTGGTTCACGCCCCAGATGCTCTGGCCGGTGACCGCCCGTGCATAGGGGTCCAGCAGGTATTTGGTTTTGTCAAAGAGCAGGCCCCGGTCCGGGTCGTTGGGACCGTCCATCCGATAGGCATATTCGATCTCGTAGATGTCCAGGTCAAAGACGATCATAGAGAAGGTGTTGCCGATACGAAAGTTCTCCGGGAAGGGCAGGATGGCGAAGGGCTCCTGCTGGGTGCGGCGGAAGAGGCACAGCTCGCAGTAGGTGGCGTTGATGGAGTGGATGGTGAAGCTGACTCCGCCGGGCACCACGTTGGCGCCGTTGAGGAGAAACAGGCCAGGCCGCACTCGGAAGCCGGAGATGTTGTTGGTGGCGGCCAGGGGTTTGGCGGGCAGCAGGGGGATAGGCTTTGGGACCATGGGAAAGTCTCCTTTAAAAAAGAGGGGCGCTGCATCGGTGTGCAGCGCCCCGGCTTTTATTTGGCGTAGTAGTTGATGAGGCAGCCCGCCAAAACAATATCACGTTCTTCGCGGGTCATACCGGGCAGCTTCAGGGTGACGGTGTGCTCCGTACCGTTCTGGATAAGGACGGCGGGGATCACGTCGGCGCCGCTGTCCAGGGCAGTGCGGACGCCGGGGATGTACAGCTTGTCGCCGGGCTGGATGTTCCAGTCCTTTACGTCCTCGTTGATGAAGGGCAGCATACCCCAGTTCACCACGTTGGAGCGGTAACGCTTGGTGGCGTACTCAGCGGCCAGGTTGGCCACGCCGCCCAGCACACGCTGGCAGGAGGCAGCCTGCTCACGGGCGGAGCCGTCGCCGGGCTTGAGGGCCATCACCAGGGAGCCCAGGCCGGTGTTGGCGGGATTGTGGCCCATCAGGGCCTCCTTCACCTCGGGGGCCTCGGGGTTGGTACGGCGCAGCTTCTCCACCGCCAGAATCTCCTTGGCCCGGGGCACATACTGGGGATCCTTCCGGCTCAGAGCGAACTCAGACAGCTTGATGGGGTTGGAGCGGTAGGAGGAGGTCTCGCCGGAGGGGATTAGCTCGTCGGTGGTGGTGACGGGATCATAGATGGCGGAGCAAACGGTGAGCAGCAGGTTGTCGGGCAGAGCCACCTGCTCCGGCCAGTCGGCGATGTTGGGACCAAAGACCAGCTCCTGGCTGGGATCAGCCTTGCCCACGCCGAAGTACACCCGGGCCTTGTAGGGAGTGTCGTCATAGGCGAAGGGCTCCACGGCGGGATCAGCGGGGGCGTTGGGCAGTTCGTCGGCTCCGGTAAGGGCACCCCCGTTGAGGGCGGTGGCGGCGATGGAACGGGCGTCCATCAGGGCCACATAGGACACCTGGCCGTCGGAAGGCTTGGAGCCCTCCCGGTTGGGGAAGTTGCGGGTGGAGTGGCGGATGGAGAAGGCCCCGTTGGCGGGCACGTCGCCGGCGCCGAAGCAAGGACCGCAGAAGCAGGAGCGGATGGAAGCGCCAGCCGCCATCAGGGAGGCGATGTAGCCACGCTTTGTCAGCTCCAGGTTGACGGGCTGGCTGGTGGGGTAGACGGACAGCCAGAAGGCGTCGGAGCCGATGGCGTGACCATCCAGCACCTGGGCTGCCCGGACAATGTTTTGATAGGTGCCGCCGGAGCAGCCGGCGATGACACCCTGATCCACCATGAACTTGCCGTCCACGATCTTGTCCAGCAGGGAGGCAGGCTTGCTCTTCAGCTTCAGCTGGTGCATAGTGTCCTCGTCTACCTGGTGGAGGAGGTCGGCCATGTTCTCCTTAAACTCCTGGATGGTGTAAGCGTTGGAGGGATGGAAAGGCAGGGCGATCATGGGCCGGATCTTGTCCAGCTCCACATGGATAACGCCGTCATAGTAGGCGCCGTCAGCGGGGGCCTGGGGCTTGAACTCGCCGCCGCGGCCCAGCACCGCCAGGTGGTCCTTCAGAGTGTCGTCGGCTACCCACACGGAGGACAGACAGGTGGTCTCAGTGGTCATGACGTCGATGCCGGAGCGGTAGTCCATGGACAGGTTGGCCACGCCGGGACCGAAGAATTCCATGACGGCATTCTTGACGGTGCCGTCCTTGAAGGTGGAGCGGATCAGCTCCAGAGCTACGTCCTGGGGACCCACGCCGGGGATGGGGGTGCCGGTGAGATAGATGGCGATAACCTTGGGATAGCTGATGTTGTAGGTCTTTTCCAGCAGCTGCCGGGCCAGCTCGGGGCCGCCCTCACCGATAGCCATGGTGCCGTAGGCACCGTAGCGGGTGTGGGAGTCGGAGCCCAGGATCATCTTGCCGGGGGCGGCATACCGCTCTCTCATATAGGAGTGGATCACGCTCTGGTGGGCGGGGACGAACTCGCCGCCATACTTCTTGGCAGCGGACAGGCCGAACACATGGTCGTCCTCATTGATGGTGCCGCCCACGGCGCACAGGGAGTTGTGGCAGTTGGTGAGCACATAGGGGAGCGGGAACTCCTTCATGCCGGAAGCCCGGGCGGTCTGGATGATGCCGACGTAGGTGATGTCATGGGAGGCCATGGCGTCGAACTTGATGGCCAGACTGTCCATAGAATCGCTGGTGTTATGGGCCTTCAGAATGGAATAGGCCATGGTGCCTTTCTTTGCCTCCTCGGGAGCGGGCAGGCCGGCGGCGGGGCCGTCCTGGACAGGCACAAAGGCGTTGTTTTTATAGTAGACGCCCTGACGGGTGATGTTCAGCATATGATTCCCTCCGATGCTCTTGAATTATCTTTCATCATACCAACTTTTTCTTGCAAGTGCAAGAGCTTTGTCCGTCATTTTCTGGATGATGAAATTTATGTCAACTTTTTCTGCCGGCGTTTTCTTGACGGCTCTATGGGAAATAGGATAAAATATGTCGAAGATATCCCAGTTCTGGCAAGGAGCATACCATGAAGAAACGCATATTTACGCTGTTTTTGCTGCTGGCGGTGGTAGTTGGACTGTTTCCGGCCGCTATGGCGGCGGGGACGGAGCAAATCACCGTCCGGTTTTACGATGAGGTGAGCCAGCGTTACAGTGAACCTACAGTGACCGATCGTGCCAATTTGACTCTGGACGGGGAGGCGTTGATACCGGAGGACGTGCCGGCGCTGGCCTACTATCCGGAGGGAAGCACCAACGGCCGTACCCTGGTGCCTGTCCGGCTCATCTCCGAGGCACTGGACGCTACAGTGACCTGGGTGCCTGAGACCCGGCAGATCATCATCCTGCGGGAGGAGAGCACCATTGTACTGACGGCAGGCAGCGCCACGGCCCTGGTGGACGGCCAAGCGGTGGAGCTGCCCGACGGAGTGCCCGCCGGCGGCGTCATGTGGGATGGCAAGGAGAGCACCATGGTACCCCTCCGCTTTGTGTCCGAGCAGTTGGGGGCCGGTGTGGAATGGGTGGGGGAGACGGCCACAGTGGCCATTACCTCCCCGGAGGAGCCTCAGCAGCCCGATCCCACCCAGCCCCAGGAGGGAGATCTGGGGTGGATTACCGAATTGTCTTTTGATGAGGAGGAGCAGACCTTTACCATCACCGCCGACCATACGCCCAAGTACCGCATTGTGGACCTGGGGGACCGGCTGGCCATAGACTTGCTGGGGGCAGTGTACGCCCCGGCGGTAGGGAAAGATCTGACGCTTCAGGTGGAGAGCGACTCCATTGAGAAGATCCGCTGTTCCCAGCATGGGGATGATCTGGGCTACGGGTATCCCCACACCTTGCGGGTGGTGCTGGACCTGGCCTCCGGTGTCAGCTATGCACAGAATCTGTCCGTATCTTCCGGTGGGAATCAGGTGCGAGTCAGCGTCACCGATGTGCCGGAAGAGCCGGAGGTGCCCCCTCTGGATCCGAGCAAGATTACCATTGCCATTGATCCCGGCCACGGCGGCAATCAGCCGGGTGCGGTCTATCCCGATGAAAATGGAAATGATGTAAAGGAAAAAGATCTGACCCTGCCCATGTCCCTGATGCTGGCAGATATCCTGGAGGAGCGGGGGTACAACGTGGTACTTACCCGGACGGGGGACGACTCGGTGAGCCTGGCCGACCGGGCCAAGATGGCCAACGCCGCTCAGGCGGAGGTCTTTGTCAGCATCCACTGCAATGCCCTGGACCGGACAGATTATGAGGGGATCTTTACCTATTATTATCCCAACAGCACCCGGGGTGAGGCCTTGGCCAAGCAGGTGCAGGCCGGGGTAGTAGCCGCCACCGGCGGCATCGGGCGTGGTACCCCCTCCGCCAATTTCCAGGTGCTGCGGGAGACCACCATGCCCGCCGTGCTGGTGGAAACCGGATTCATGACCCATCCGGGAGAGCTGGCCCGGTTGTGCGACCCTGATTACCAGCAAAAGATCGCCCAGGGCATCGCCGACGGTGTGGAGGCCTATCTGAAAGCGGAGACATAAAGAAAAAACAGCGCTTCATCTGCATCATCAGATGAAGCGCTGTTTTTTTGAAAAAAGGATTAAAAAATCTTGCGTCCGGCCAGTTCATCCTTCTGGATGGAGGTGTTGACTATCTCGAAGTGGGTGAAGGTGGCTCGGATGGCGGCCAGCTCATCATGGTCGGCCAGGGCTTGGGCCAGTTGGATATGGGCGTTGTGCAGGAGGGAGGCCTGTTCCTTGTCCTCCATGATGCGGACGTAGACGGTGCCGATAAAATCATTTACGGTGGCCCGGATAGCGCCGAACAGGGAGCGGATCAACTTGTTGCCCGAGGCGTCGCACAGCAGGTTGTGAAATTCCTGGTCATAGTGGGAGGCCTTTTCTGCATCCGTTTCATCCCGCATTTTTACAGCCAGTTCCATCAGGCGGGCGGCCTGGCCGGGCAGAATACGGTTGGCGGCCAGACGTGCGGTCTCACTTTCCAGACCGCGGCGCAGCTGGCTGACCTGCAGGTAGTTGGTTTCACCCAGCAGCAGCATCATGCGGAAACTGGCGCTCAGGTTTTGTTCCAGGTCGCAGGTGAGGAAGTTGCCAGCACCGTGGACGCTGGAGATAAAGCCCATCAGACTCATGGTGCGCAGGGCTTCCCGGACGGAATTGCGGCTGACGCCCAGCAGTTCGGCCAGATCCCGTTCAGGGGGCAGGCACTCACCCCGTTTCAGATTGCCTTTCCAGATTTCACTCTGGATATAATTGACTACCTTTTCATAGGTGCGTTCCGATCGTTCGTTCATGGAGCCTCCCAATTCGGTCATATTCTGTCACCGCGCTATTGTATCACAAAAAAAGTGAGGACACAACCGGAACCCGTTGCTCCTCGTATCAGGAGAAAAGACAGAGACACCGGCAAGGATGGATCGGCCTTGTCGGTGTCTCTGCGTTCATATGGAGGAAGACGATACGCGGAGCAGGTCCGCGAGAATAAACCGGGCAAGCGGTTTATTCACAAAAGGAAATTATTTGACGCCCATCCAACCGGAGATGACCATACGCTGGACCTCAGAGGTGCCCTCGTAGATCTCGGTGATCTTGGCGTCGCGCATCATGCGCTCAAAGGGATACTCACGGGTGTAGCCGTAGCCGCCCACCAGCTGCACGCAGCGGCGGGTCACGTCGCTGGCGGTCTCGGAGGCGAAGAGCTTGCCCATGGCGGCGAGATGGCTGTAAGGCTCGCCATCCTGCTTGGCCTGAGCGGCCCGGTAGATGAGCAGTCGGGCGGCATCCACCTTGGTCTGCATATCGGCCAGCTGGAACTGGGTGTTCTGGAACTGGCTGATGCGCTTACCGAACTGGATACGCTCCTGGGTGTACTTCACGGTCTGATCGATGCAGCCCTGAGCGATGCCCAGCGCCTGGGCGCCGATGCCGATACGGCCGCCGTCCAGAGTCATCATGGCGATCTTGAAGCCCTTACCGACCTCGCCCAGCAGATTCTCCTTGGGTACCTTGCAGTTGTCAAAGATCAGCTCGCAGGTAGAGGAGCCGCGGATACCCATCTTCTTCTCATGGGCGCCCACGCTGAAGCCCGGGGTGTCCCGGTCCACGATAAAGGCGGAAATGCCCTTGGTGCCCAGGGACTTGTCGGTCATAGCGAAGATGACGAACACGGAGGCATAGCCGGCGTTGGTGATAAAGATCTTGGAGCCGTTGATGAGCCAGTGATCGCCCTTATCCTCGGCGGTGGTTTTCTGCATGGCGGCGTCGGTGCCAGCGCCGGGCTCAGTGAGGCCGAAGGCGCCCAGCTTCTCACCGGAGCACAGAGCGGGCAGATATTTCTGCTTCTGCTCCTCGGTGCCGAAATGCTCGATGGGCCAGCAGCACAGGGAGGAGTGAGCGGACACCATGACGGAGGTGGTGGCGCAGTGCTTGGCCAGCTCCTCACAGCAGGCGATGTAGGTCAGATAGCTCAGACCGGCGCCGCCGTACTCCTCAGGATAGGCAATGCCCATCATGCCCATGTCGGCCAGCTTGTGCCAGGTCTCCTCGGGGAAACGCTCCTGCTCGTCGATCTCGGCGGCCAGAGGGGCCACCTCCTTGACGGCAAAGTCGTGGAGCATATCAATGATTTCCTGCTCTTCTTCGTTGAATTTGAAATTCATAAAACAGCACTCCTTCTATCATGGGCGGCGAACGGTGTGACCGGTGGAAGGGAGAGGGGAGAGGGGAGCAGGGGCGGGGGGACGCCCCTGCCGGTCTTGCCGGCCGTTCCGGCCGCGGCCCAACGGGTCTGACAATACTTAGCCTTTCATCTTCTTGATCTCGGCGGTCAGGGCGGGCAGCACCTCGAAGAGGTTGCCCACGATGCCGTAGTCAGCAACACCGAAAATGGGGGCGTCGGGGTCCTTATTGATGGCCACGATCACATCGGAGGAGCTCATACCAGCCAGATGCTGGATGGCGCCAGAGATGCCGCAGGCGATGTACAGCTTGGGTCCCACGGTCTTGCCGGTCTGGCCAACCTGATGGGAGTGAGAGATCCAGCCGGCATCCACAGCGGCGCGGGAGGCGCCCACGGTGGCGCCCAGGGCCTCAGCCAGCTGGCGGACGGGCTCAAAGCCCTCGGCGCTGCCCACGCCGCGGCCGCCGGCCACAATGATATCGGCGCCCTCCAGGTCCACCAGCTCACCGGCGGTCTCCTTGATAACCTCCAGGATCTCGGTGCGGATGTTCTCGGCGGGGAAGGAGAAGTCCACCTTCACGATCTCAGCCTTGGCCTCACCAGCCTCGGGCTTCTTGAACACGCCGGGACGGACGGTGCCCAGCTGGGGACGGTGGTCGGTGCACAGAATGGTGGCCATCAGGTTGCCGCCGAAAGCCGGACGAGTCCAGGCCACACAGCCGGTCTCTTCGTCGATAGCCAGGCCGGTGCAGTCGGCGGTCAGGCCGGTCTGCAGGCGGCTGGACAGGCGGGGGCCCATGTCACGGCCATTGGGAGTGGCGCCGATGAGCATGGTAGTGGGACCATAGGTCTCCACCAGGTGATCCAGAGCGGCCACATAGGCGTCGGTGGAATACTGACGGAACTCTTCGCCGTCGATGTAGAGGACCTGATCCGCGCCATGGCAGGCGGCCTCGTCCACTGCGGCCTTCACGCCGCAGCCGATGACCACAGCCACCAGCTTGCCACCCTGCTTGTTGGCCAGCTCACGGCCGGGGCCCAGCAGCTCGATACCCACATTCTTGGCGGAGCCATCCTCCTTGGTTTCTACAAATACCCAAAGGTCCTTGGTTTTCGCTTCCATGTTGTACGCCTCCCTTAAATCACATGGGCCTCGCTCAGCAGCGCGAACAGCTTCTGAGCGGATTCTTCGCCGGTCTCTTCCTTAATCACCACGCCGGCCTCCTTGCGAGGGGGCACGAAGGTCTTTTTCACCTTGGTGGGAGAACCCTTCAGACCGGCCCGGGCGGGATCGATGGCGGTCAGCTCGGCGGAGGTCAGGCTCTCGATGACTGCCTTGCGGGCGGCCATCTTCCGCTTGATGGTGGGGAAGCGGGGGTCAAAGGCGGGCTTGGTGAAGGTGATCAGGCAGGGGGTCTTGACGCCGATCAGATAGTTGCCGTCCTCACCCTCCTTCAGGATGTGCAGAGTACCGTCGGCATTGGTGGCCTCCAGCGCGTAGGTCACCTGGGGGTAGTTCAGCAGCTCAGCCAGCTCGGGACCCACCTGAGCGGTGTCGCCGTCGATGGCCTGCTTGCCGCAGAAGATAGCGTCGAACTTGACGCCCTCCAGCTCCTCCACCTTGGAAATGGCATTATAGAGGATGTAGCTGGTGGCCAGGGTGTCGGAACCGCCGAACATACGGTCGGTGACCAGATAAGCCTTGTCGGCGGCGATGGCCAGAGCCTCACGCAGAGCGGCCTCGGCCTGCTTGGGACCCATGGACAGCACCACGATGTGGGTGTCGGGGTCCTTGTCCTTGATGCGGGCGGCGGCCTCCAGAGCGTAGCCGTCAAAGGGATTGATGATGCTGGGAACGCCGTCCCGGACCAGGGTATTGGTGACGGGATCGATCTTGATCTCCGTCGTGTCCGGGACCTGCTTGATGCATACCAGAATATTCATAACGAAACTCCTTTCCGAACGATCACAGAGTGCAGCACACCTTGCCGGGATTGAGGATCATCTTGGGATCAAAGACCTTCTTGATGCCCTGCATCAGCGCCATATTCACCGGGCCAACAGCCTCGGCCAGGTATTTGACCTTGCCATAACCGATGCCGTGCTCGCCGGAGATCTGTCCGCCCAGCTCCACAGCCTTCTGATAGATGGCGCTGAGGAACTGATCCACCTGCTTGCGGAACTCGGCCTCGTCCATGGTGTTGGAGCACTCATAGATGTGCAGGTTGCCGTCGCCGGCATGACCGAAGTACTTGACCTCGAAGTCGTAATTGCTCTTGGTCTCGTTGACAAAGGCCACGTAGTTGGCGATCTGATTGACGGGAACCACCACGTCGCATTCGTCCAGCAGCTTGGTCTGCTCCTCGATGCCCTCCAGGAAGGAGGAACGGGCGGCCCAGGCGTCCTTCAGCTTGCCCGGGGTGTCGGCAATGAGCACGTCCAGCGCGCCCTCCTCCACCAGCATCTCGGCAGCGCTCTCCACAATGGGATCCAGCTCGTCCATGGAGTCGCCGTCGAAGGTGAGCAGCAGATAGGCACCCACATCCACGCCGTCAAAGGTGTGGGGGAAGGCCTGCTTGCCCAGATACTCCTCGGAGGAGACCAAGATCTCCTTCTCAAAGAACTCTACGGCCTGGGGCTTGAAGTGATTCATAAAGATCTTGGGCACAGTGGAGATGCAGGCGTCCAGATCCTCGTAGGGGACGATGAGGCTGACGGTGGCCTTGGGGGCGGGGATGAGCTTCAGGGTCAGCTCAGTGATAATGCCCAGGGTGCCCTCGGAGCCCACCATCAGGTTGGTCAGGCTGTAACCGGAGCTGGTCTTGGACACGGTGCTGCCGAAGTGGGTGATCTCACCGGTGGGGAGAACTACGGTCATGGCCCGTACATAGTCACGGGTAGCGCCATACTTGACAGCCCGCATACCGCCGGCATTGGTGGCCACGTTGCCGCCCAAGGTAGCCATCTTCTCGCCGGGATCGGGGGGATACAGGCAGCCGTGGGTGAGCGCATCGTCGGCCAGCTGCTGCAGCAGCACGCCGGGCTGGACAGTGACGGCGAAGTTTTCCAGGTCATAGCTCAGGATCTTGTTCATCCGCATGGTGCAGAGTACCACGCCGCCGCACACGGGGGTGCAGCCGCCCACCAGGCCGGTGCCCGCGCCCCGGGTGGTGACGGGGATGTTGTTGTCGTAGCAGATCTTGACGATGCCGGCCACCTCTTCGGTGGTGAGCACGTCGATGGATACTTCGGGCATCTTCACGCCGTAGATGGGCATTTCGTCCCGGGCGTAGTCAGGATTGACGTCGGCCCCCACCACGACGCGGCCGGGTACCACCTGCTCCAACTGAGCGATGATTTCAGGCGTGACAGGATTGTACGTTGCCATAAGTAGAACCTCCTCCATACACATAGTTCAGGCAAAATGTATTAACGAATGGGAAACGGGACTTACTCCCGCACCATGACGGAAATACCATTGGGAATGACCACCAGATGGGCGTCGGCACCCTTGGCCTGGCGGGCCCGCTCCAAAGCGGTATCCACGTCGGGGGCCCATTCCATCTTCATATCCTCGATGGTTTGGCGCTGCTCGGGTACGGTGACATAGATCACGCGATGCTTGCACAGCACCCGGGCCAGGATCTGAAACTCCCACTGATCAGGTTTGGTGTGATCCTGAGGGGTAGCCAGGATCTCATCGGTCAGGGCCTGGGGGGAGGAGGCGTCACGCAGGGCATGATAGAAACTGTCCCCGCCGGCCCCGTCCATGCAGGAGCTGACCATGATGAGCACGCCGCCTTCTGCCGCGGCGGCCTCCGCCGCGGTGAGGCCCTTGACGCTCTGGTAGATGTTCTGATCCAGGGGGTAGCCGCCGTTGCTGGAGATGACGATATCGCCCCGGCGCTCCGGCTTGACCTGGCAGTAACCCAGCAGGAAGTCACAGCCCTTGCGGTGGGCGGTCTCCGGGTCGCCGGCAAAGGCGGCCACTACCTTCTTGTCCTCGTCAATGATGACGTTTACGATGTAAGCCAGCTTGGCCATCCTGGCCGCCGCCAGCATATCGGAGTGGAGGGGATTGCCGTCCAGCACGCCAGTGCGGGCGCAGGGGGAGGCAATAAACTTGGAGCAGTGGTTGCCCAGAACGGTGACCTGATCGCACACGCCGGGCAGCACGCTCTTGCGGCCGCCGGAGAAGCCGGCGAAGAAGTGAGGCTCAATGAAGCCCTCGGCCACCAGCAGGTCGGTCTCCACCGCCAGCCGGTCAATGACGCAATCGGCGCCGGAGGGGAGCACGCCGATCTTCACGTTGGAGGCGGCGTCCCGGCTGTCGTGAATCACGATGGTTTCATGGTCCACGATGTCCTGACCCAGCTTGCCAATCAGCTCCTCTTTGGTGGTGGGGCGGTGGAAGCCGGTGGCAACCAGCAGGGTGATCTGGATGTCCGGATTGCCCCGGCGCAGCTGGGCCAGCATATGGGGCAGAATGTGCTTGCTGGGCACCGGACGGGTATGATCGCTGATGATGATGGTGCAGGTTTTCTTGCCGGCGGCCAGCTCCTCCAGAGGCTTGGAGTCGATGGGGTTGGCCATGGCGGCCAGCACCAGGGCGTCCTCTGAGCCGGAGGCAGTCAGCTCCCCGATGTGAGAGGTGAGTACCTCAGCCCCGGACAGATCAGCGTGCAGCGTCATGCCGGAAGATCCAAAGGGAATGGTAAGGGCCATTCGAAATACCTCCTTGCAGATCGGAATTAAGAATGAAGTGGTACAACCACTTTGCTGACGTCATCACTTTACCACAATTTTTGAAAAATGCAATCCCCAGTTTTTAATTTCTCACATATTCCGAAAAAATGGGTTTTAATTTATGCAAAGTGCCAATTTTGAGCTGAAATAAAGAAAGGGAGTGGACAATTTGCTGGTACGAATTTATAATAAGACCAGTCAGTTTATCGAAATATCATTTACTGCGGAAAAGTATGGAAAAATTAAGGAGGGAGAGAAGGGCGAATTTCGGTTTTTGTATTTTGATTGGTAGAACCAATAAAAAGTGGGCCGCCGCCCTGTGTCCGGCGGCGGCAGGAGACAAAGGAGGTCCCGTTTTCAATGCCGTTGTTGATGTCGATCCTTACGCTGCTGCCTATTGTCTGGCTGATAATTGCGCTGGCTGTTCTGAAAATGCCGGGCCATCGCGCCTGTCTCATCGCGCTGCTGCTCACGGCGGTGCTGGCCCTGACCCTGTGGAAGATGCCGCCGGTGGATTGCCTGACCTCCGCCCTGGAGGGCTTTGCCGCGGCCCTGTGGCCCATCATTCTGGTCATCATCGCCGCCATTTTTACTTACAATCTGTCTTTGCGCACCGGCGCTATGGATGTGATCAAGCGGATGCTGTCCAATGTGTCGGGGGACCGGCGGGTCATCATCCTGCTGATCGGCTGGTGCTTCGGCGGATTTCTGGAGGGAATGGCGGGCTTTGGTACCGCCGTGGCCATTCCCGCCGGTATGCTGGCCGGTATGGGTATGGACCCGGTGCTGTCCTGCCTGGTGTGTATGCTGGCCAACGCCTTCCCCACGGCCTTTGGCTCGGTGGGTATTCCCACCACCACGCTGGTCAGTGTGACCGGGCTGGATGCCATCCCGCTGGCCTTTACCACCGTGGTGGAAATGGCTCCCTTCATGATCCTGATGCCCTTCCTGATGGTGATTGCCGGCGGTGGAGGCTTCAAGGCCTTGAAGGGTGTGGTAGGTATTACCCTGGTGGCCGGCCTGTCCTTTGTGCTGCCTGAGTTGGTGGTCTCTTATTTCCTTGGGCCGGAGCTCACTGTGGTAGTGGGCAGTGTGGTTTCCCTGATTTGTACGCTTGCCATGGCGCGGCTGCGGAAGGGCAAGCCGGTACCCCAGATCTACCAGATGGCTGGAGGTCAGCAGGTCCGGACGGAGGAGAAGGGCAAAATGTCTCCTCTGGTGGCGTTCCTGCCTTTCCTGCTGATTTTCATCCTGCTGCTGCTTACCTCCAAGCTGGTGCCGCCGGTCAACAGCTTCCTGTCTCAGTTTGCCTCGTCCTTCAAGATCAGCACCGCTGAGACGGCGGGGCTGACCTCCTTCAGTTGGGTCAACACACCTGGTGTGGTTATCTTTGTGGCGGCCATCATCGGCGGCGTGGTGCAGAAGGCAGGGGCCCGGTTGATGTGGGAGACCTTCCTGGCCACCCTGAAGCAGATGAGCCGCACCATTGTTACCATTATGGCGGTATTGGCGGTGGCCAAGATCATGACCTATTCCGGCATGATCTCTGACATGGCAGGGCTGTTTGTCTCCATTACCGGCGTGTTCTATCCCTTTGTTTCCCCCATCATTGCTGCCATTGGTGCCTTTGTTACCGGCAGCGGTACCAACACGGAGGTATTGCTGGGCCGGCTTCAGTCGGAAGCGGCCACAGCCATCGGCGCTTCGCCCTACTGGCTGGCGGCAGCAAACTCTGTGGGTGCCGGTATCGGCAAAATCCTCTCTCCCCAGTGTATCGCCACCGCTGTGGCGGCGGTTGGCCTGGTGGGTCAGGACAGCAAGGTGCTGTCTGCGGTTCTGAAATGGGCCCTCTTCATGCTGGTTTTGGCCTGTATTCTGGTGGGCTGCTTCCAGTGGCTTGCCCCTTATCTGGTTGGATGAAATTAAATACCCCCGGACCACTGTTTTCAGAGGTCCGGGGGTATTTTGATAGTTACTGTATGGAGCCGTCGGGGGCTACGATGGCAACCCGCAGGGGAATATTCTTTCCGCTGGCGGCCACGGCGTTCTGGACTGCCCGCTGGATACCGCCGCAGCAGGGTACCGTCATGCGGACTACGGTGACACTCTTTACGTCGTTACCCGCCAGAATGGCAGTCAGTTTCTCAGTATAATCGCCCTCATCCAGCTTGGGACAGCCGATGAGAGTTACCCTGCCCTTGATGAAATCCTGATGGAAATTGCCGTAGGCGTAGGCTGTGCAGTCGGCGGCAATGAGCAGATGGCAGCCGTCGAAGTAGGGGGCATTGATGGGCGCCAGCTTGATCTGTACCGGCCACTGACGCAGCTGGCTAGGTACCTGCCCGGCGCAGGGGGAAGGGAAGGCTTCATCACGATGGATGGCCCGGCTCATGCTGCCGGGGCAGCCGCAGGGCAGGGGAGCGGCTGCTTTCTCCTTGGCCGCCTTGGCGGCCAGCACGGCGACGTGGTCGTAGGCAGGAGCTTCCCGTTCTTCAAACGTGATGGCTCCGGTGGGGCAGGCGGGCAGACAATCGCCCAGCCCGTCACAGTAGTCCTCCCGGGTCAGTTTGGCCTTACCATTTACCATCTCGATGGCGCCCTCGTGGCAGGCGGCGGCACACAGGCCGCAGCCGTTGCACAGGGCCTCGTCAATTTTTATGATCTTGCGTTTCATATGGAACGCCTCCTTGTGTTTGTGTGAGCCAAGCATACCAGAGCTGTGCCCTGCGGTATGTTGCAGAAGCAACACAAACAGAAAAAAGATGTCTGCGCATAGCGCAGACATCTTTTTCTCGCAATCAAACATCAATCCCTGAGATACTGCTTGACCAGCTCCTGCAACAACTCGTCCCGGTCCAGCTTACGGATGAGGGCCCGGGCGTTGTTATAATTGGTGATATAAGTCGGGTCCTCCGAGAGGATGTACCCCACGATCTGATTGATGGGGTTATATCCCTTCTCCTGAAGGGAGTTGTATACGGAGGTCAGCACCTCTTTGATCTCAGGATCTTTTTCATAACGGATGCTGAATTTGCGAGTGTAATCGGTCTCCATACCTGTCGCACCTCCTAGTTCAATCTGTTTTCCATTGTAGCCGAAAATGCTTGTGCTGTAAAGGGGGAGTGTGAAAATTTATCAATCTTTAAGATGTTGGAAAGGAAAATATCTGGTGGATGCAACCATTGGATGGGTGCTGTGGTATTATGGATACCAGAGGACCGGCGGGGCCTGCGCTTACGGGCATGAGCGCAGGAGAAATCGGCGGCCTCCGGATGCCCGTAAGGGAGGGGAAAGACCATGACGGACGAGCGGAAAGCCAGAGCTCAGGTGGAGCGCTGGGGAGATATGGTGTGGCGGCTGGCCCTGGCCCGCACTCGCCATATCCAGGACAGCGAGGATGTGTTCCAGGAGGTGTTTGCCCGCTTCTTCCGCCATGAGGAGGAGCTGGACAGCGATGAGCACCGGAAGGCCTGGCTGATCCGTTGTACCCTCAACTGCACCAACACCCTGCTGTCCGCTCGCTGGCGGACCCACCTGCCCCTGGAGGAGGCGGTGACAAAGGCCATGGAACCGGCGGATCGCACGGTCTATGAGGCGGTACTGTCCCTGCCAAAAAAGTACCGGACTGCCATTCACCTGCATTACTATGAGGGGTATTCGGTGGAGGAGATTGCTGCCCTCACCGGAGCCAAGACGGGCACAGTGAAAAGCTGGCTGTCCCGGGGGCGGGACCGGCTGTCTCAAGCGCTGAAAGGAGACAAGTGACCATGATGGATGAATATAAACGGGCCAACGATACCCTCCATCCTACCCATTCCGCTGTGGAGCGGGCGGTGAAGGGGGAGGCGCCCAAGAGGAAACGCAGGCCATTGAAAGCCCTGGTGCCGGCTGCTGTGGCGGCAGTGGCCGCCGTGGCCCTGCTCATCACCGGCATCCCAGGCCCAGGCGGGGGGACGGGCGGCGGGCCGCTGGCCGGCAGCGCCTATGCCATCGCCCTGCCGGAGTACCCGGACCTGCCCCGGTACCCCGCCGAGCCCGCCTCCGGCACCGAGGCGGCCTGGGAACGGTATCAGGAGGAATACGACGTCTATCGGAATGCCTGGCGGGATTACCGGGATGAGGTGCCCGCCCTGTACGAGACCCAGGAGCTGACCGCCGCCCTGTCCGACTACACCGGCAGAAGCGCCGCCCTGGCCCTGTCGGGGGAGGGCAACCGGGTCTATTCCCCCGTGTCCCTGTGGTTTGCTCTGGCCATGTTGAGCGAGACTACGGACGGAGAAACTCAGCAGCAGATACTGGATGCTTTAGGGGCTTCCGATGTGAATCAGCTGCGGGAGTGGGCCGACATCCTGTGGCACACCCTCTACCTGGATGACGGCACCGCCGCCACCCTGCCGGGCACCTCCATCTGGCTCAACGAGAAGTTAGACTTCCACCAGGACACCCTGGAGCGGCTGGCGGAGTACTACTACGCCGGCTCCTTCCGAGTCCCCATGGGTACCGGCGAGGCGGACAGCGCCATCACGGAGTGGGTATCGGAGCAGACAAAGGGCCTTATCGGCTCTGACGGCAAGGTACTGACCACCAGGGCCGAGACTCTGGCGGTGCTGGCCTCCACCCTGTACTTCCAGGCCCGGTGGAGCGACGAGTTTGATCCCAGCCTCACGGCGGAGGATGGGTTCACCGCCGCGGACGGCAGCGAGACGGCGGTGGATTTCATGCACAAGACCCAGACTGCCGGCTTTCTCCGCCAGAACGGCTATCAGGCGGCCAGCCTGGGCACCACCGGCGGAACGATGACCTTTGTCCTCCCTGACGAGGGGGTCACCCCCGCCGAATTGCTGGCCGACCCGGATTTTCTGACGGAACTCACCGATTCTGAGAGTAAGATCTACGGCGAGGTTCAGTGGTCGGTGCCCAAGTTCGATGTCAGTTCCGATCTGGATTTGATTCCTGCCCTGACAGGTATGGGGATCACCGACGTGCTGTACAGGGGGACCGCCGACTTCACCCCCCTCGTCGACCTCACTCCGGTGTGGCTGGACCAGGCCAGACAGATCGCCCGGGTGAAGGTGGATGAGGAGGGGGTGGAGGCCGCCGCCGTCACCCTGCTGGCTGCCGACGCCTCGGAGGCCATCGTGGAGGACCCCGCTATCTGCGTTATGGATCTGGACCGGCCCTTCCTGTTCGTGATCCGGGATGGGGATGCCGTCCTTTTTGTGGGCGTGGTGGAGCAGGTATAAGCACAGCCCCCGCGGCAAGATGCCGCGGGGGCTGTGTTCGTTTATACCAGGGGAGCCAGCACACGCAGGATGGATCGGAACAGCCGCCGGGGCCAGGACCGCTCCAGGCACTGCTCCAGGGTGACTTTTTGGCTGGCCAGCTGGGTGGCCAGAAAGTCGGCCTTGATGTCCAGCACTGTGGGGTCCTGGTAGAGGAGCACCGCGTCCTCAAAGTGGAGGAACATACTGCGATAGTCCATGTTGATGGTACCTACAACTCCGCACACATCGTCGGACACCACATTTTTGGCGTGGACAAAGCCGGGGGTGTACTCAAAGATCTGTACTCCAGCCTCCAGCAGAGGCTGGTAATGGGATCGGGTCAGCTCAAATACCAGCTTTTTGTCCGGGATATGGGGGGTGATGATGCGTACATCCACTCCGGATTTGGCGGCATTGCACAGGGCGGTATTGACGCTGTCGCTGACGATGAGATAGGGGGTCATAATATAGACGTACCGCTTGGCCTTGGAGATCAGGTTCAGATATACTGTCTCACCCACCGGCTCGTTGTCCAGGGGATTGTCGGCGTAGGGCTGTACAAAGCAATCTTTTCCCAGAACAGCCTCGGGAGGCAGGGCGGTGGGCCGCAGGGCAGCATAGTCCACCTTGATCTCCCGGATATATTCCCACATGGTGAGGAACATCACCGTCATGCTCCAGGCTGCTTCTCCTTTTACCAGGATGGCGCTGTCCTTCCAGTGACCGAAGCGGGGCTTCTGGTTGATATACTCGTCGGCTAGATTGATCCCGCCGGTAAAGGCGGTATGGCCATCAATGATACACAGCTTCCGGTGGTCCCGGTTGTTCATGCGGATGGAGATGACTGGTTTGAATCTGTTGAAACAGCAGCAGGGAATGCCGGTTTCCTGCTCAAATGTTTCGGCGTAATTGGCGGGCAGGGTGCCAAGGGAGCCCACATCGTCATAGATCACCCGTACGTCCACGCCGGCAGCGTGCTTTTCCTTCAAAACTTCCACGATGGAGTCCCAGAACACACCGGGGGCCAGGATGAAATACTCCAAAAAGATATAATGTTTGGCCTTTTTCAATTCCTCCAGCATGGCGGGGAAGGCGTCGTCTCCCAGCGGGAAGTACCGTGTCCAGGTATTGGTATACACCGGGCAGCGGGCATATTGCTCCAGATAGCGGGCCTGATTTACCGCGTCACGGCCCAGCACCGCCAGCTTCTGAGCCTTGTAGTCCCCCTCCAGCTGCTCCAGCATGGTACGGTCCATACCCTGCATCTTCCGGCGCATCCGGGCAGACAGCTTGTTGCCGCCGCACAGCAGATAGACCAGCCAGCCAAACATGGGGAAGAGCAGGATGGGGATGATCCAGGCGATCTTATACCCCGGATCGGTCTGCCTGCGGACAATGACCAGTACAGCCAGCAGAGAGAGTACGACACAGGCCCAGTATACGTAGACATAGTAACTCCAGGCCCATATCATGGGCACCAGAAGCACGGTGGCCTGCAAAATGATGAGCACAGCCACGATCACCGAGCGCTGAAAGAGAAAGGAAGATAGCTTTTTGATGTTCACGGGGTTACTCCTTGCCGCATGATGGTTACTTCACGACCACATTTTCTCCGCCCAGCAGCTCCTTCAGTTCTTCGACGAGGGCTGGATGGATCACGCAGGGGGTGGACAGCAGCTTGCCGGTATCGGCACAGCGGATCACCAGCTGCTCCGTGCCGGGGAACATGGTGAGTACCAGTTTGATCCTGCGCCAGCGGGAGTCCTCCAGGCTGGGGATACGGATGTATAGCTTTTTGATCTTCAAAGTGGGCTGGTCCGGCTCCTCGTAACCGTCCCGCAGGTGGTCCAGAGGTTGTACCCGGTCACACATGAGCTGGGGGGCCTTTTCGTCCCGGACGGAGATGCGGCCCTCTGCCAGCAGCGGCACATTTTCCTTCAGATAGGGGCCGCACTCGCCCAAAGCCCGGGCAAACACCAGCATCTCCATGGAGCCGGTGTCGTCCTCCAGGGTGACATAGGCCATCAGAGTGTTGTTGCGGGTGGTGCGGGTACGGGAGGCGGACACCACACCGGCAATGGTCACCCGCTGCTCGTCCCGGAAGGTGGTGGGCCCACCCTCCTGGGCGAAGTCGGAGAGAATAGCGCCGATAGAGGCTGCCTTTCGCTTTTTCACCAGGTCCCGGTACTCATCCATGGGGTGACCGGATAGGTACAGGCCGGTGGTTTCCTTCTCCATGGTCATTAGCTCCCGGCGGGAGAACTCAGGGATGTTTTTCAGATTGAGCTGGGGGGCGGACTGGGGCTCGTCTCCGCCGCCGCCGAAGAGGTCAAACTGTCCCTCCAGATTTTTGCGCTTGTTCTGAGCGATGGAGTCCACCAGAGACTCATAGGCGTCCAGCAGCTGGGAGCGGAAGATTCTCATACTGTCAAAAGCGCCGCACTTGATGAGACTCTCCAGCACCCGCTTGTTCAGGTCAGAGTCGAACATCCGCTGACAGAAGTCGGGGAAGGAGGTGAACGCCCCCTTCTTTCGTTCTGTCAGTACGTCATTGATAAAGCCACGGCCCACGCCCTTGACGGCCACCAGACCGAAGCGGATGTGGTCGCCGGACACGGTGAAGTCGGCCCCCGACTCGTTGATGTCCGGGGGGAGGAGAGGAATGCCGCAGTCCTTGCATTCGGCGATGTACTCCGCCACCTTTTCGCTGGAGTCCAGTACCGAGGTGAGGAGGGCGGCCATGTATTCCTTGGTGTAGTGGCACTTGAACCAGGCGGTGTGGTAGGCCACAATGGCGTAGCTCACCGCGTGGGCCTTGTTGAAGGCGTACTGGGCGAAGGCCTCGATCTCGTCATAGATGTCCTCGGCGGTCTGCTGGGGGATGCCGTTTGCCATACAACCGGCAATATTCCGCTCGGGGTCGCCGTGGACAAAGGTGTGCCGCTCCTTCTCGATCTGGGCCTTCTTCTTTTTGGAGATGGCCCGGCGCACCATATCGGCCTGTCCCATAGTGTACCCCGCCAGCCGGCGGAAAATCTCAATGACCTGCTCCTGATACACGATGCAGCCGTAGGTCACCGACAGGATGGGTTCCAGGGCGGGGTGCTTGTATTTCACCTTGTCCGGGTTGTGTTTGCAGGCGATGAACCGGGGGATGGAGTCCATGGGGCCGGGGCGGTAGAGGGCGATAATAGCGGTGATATCCTCGATGTTGTGGGGCTTCAGCCCCACGCACACCCCGGTCATGCCCGCCGACTCCATCTGGAACACGCCGGAGGTCTTGCCGTCGGACAGCATCTGGAATACCTCCGGATCGTTGTCCGGGATGTCGGCCAGAGAGAAGCCGGTACGCTTCTGGGCCACCAATTTCACCGTGTCGTCCAGGATGGTCAGGTTCCGCAGGCCCAGAAAGTCCATTTTCAGGAGGCCAAGCTCCTCCAGGGTGGTCATGACGTACTGGGTGACCACCGACTCGTCGTTTTTGGCCAGAGGTACATAGTCCATCACCGGGCGGCGGGTGATAACCACGCCAGCGGCGTGGGTGGAGGCGTGGCGGGGCATTCCCTCAATGGCCTTGGCGGTGTCGATGAGCTCCTTTACCCGCCCGTCTCCCTCGTAGAGGTCCTTCAGGGGCTTGGACAGCTGGAGGGCCTGGTCCAGGGTGATGTGGAGGGCACCGGGGCCACTGGGTACCTGTTTGGCCACCGCATCCACGTCGGCGTAGGGAATGTTCAGGGCCCGGCCCACGTCCCGGATGGCCCCTCGGGCGGCCATGGTACCAAAGGTGACGATCTGAGCCACGTGGTCCTCGCCGTACTTGCGCTGTACGTACTCAATAACTTCCTGCCGCCGGCGGATGCAGAAGTCGATGTCGATATCGGGCATGGTGACACGTTCCGGGTTGAGGAATCGCTCGAAGTAGAGGGAGTATTTCATGGGGTCCACATCGGTGATGTTCATGCAGTAGGCCACCATGGAGCCTGCCGCCGAGCCGCGGCCGGGGCCCACCGGGATACCCTGGCTTTTAGCATACCCAATAAAGTCGGACACAATCAGGAAGTAGTCCACAAAGCCCATCTGGCGAATGACGCCCATCTCGTAGGCCAGACGGTCCTGGTACCCCTCGGGATTGTCAGGGTAGCGGCGGGCGTACCCCTCCCGGCACAGCTTCTCAAAATAGGCGTCCCCGTCGGTGTAGCCCTCGGGCAGCTTGAATTCCGGCAGGTGATAGGTGCCGAACTGGAAGTCCATATTGCACAGATCGGCGATCTTCAGGGTGTTCTCCACCGCCTCCGGGTAGTCGGGGAAGAGGGCGGCCATCTCCTCAGTGGATTTTACATAGAGCTCACTGGTCTCCATTTTCAGGCGGTTGGGGTCGTCCACCGTCTTGCCCATCTGGATGCACATGAGGGTGTCCTGCATCTGGGCGTCCTCCCGGCGGAGGTAGTGGGCGTCGTTGGTCACCACCAGGGGGATACCGGTCTCCTGGTGGATGCGGATCAGCCCCTGGTTGATGGCGGGGTCATTGGGCAGATTGTGATCCTGGAGCTCCAGGTAATAACCGTCCTCCCCAAAGAGCTCCCGCATTTCAAGGGCGATGGCCTTGGCGCCCTCGTAGTCCCCCGCCAGGATGCGCCGGGGCACCTCGCCGGACTGGCAGGCCGACAGGGCGATGAGTCCGCCGCAATGCTGGCGCAGCAGCTCCTTGTCAATGCGGGGGCGGATGTAGAAGCCTTCGGTAAAGGCGCAGGAGTCCAGGTAGCACAGGTTGCGGTAGCCCTCCTCGTTACGGCAGAGGAGGATCAGATGGTACATGGCGGCATCCAGCTCATGGACCCGGTCGGTACGGCCGCGGGGAGCCACATAGACCTCGCAGCCGATGATGGGCTTGATTCCCTCCGCTTTGCAGGCCTTGTAGAAGTCCACCACGCCGTACATGACCCCGTGGTCGGTGATGGCCACGGCAGGCTGACCCAGCTCCTTCACCCGCTTGACCAGCAGGGGAATGCGGCAGGCGCCGTCCAGCAGGGAAAACTCGGTATGGACGTGCAGGTGGACAAAGGACATGGGGATACCTCCTTGGGGACGTAAAAATAGTGGGTTATTATTTAGAAAGTTCTACCAGCTTGCGCAGGCGGTGATTAAAGGCGGATTTGCTTACCGGCGGATCGCACAGTTCGGCCAGCTGGGACAGGGTGAGCTCCGGGTGGGCCATTCGCAGGTCCACCGCCTCCTTCAGCTTGTCCGGCAGTTCCGCCAGCATACCCCGCTCCTCCAGCCTGTAAATGGCCTCGATCTGGCCCTGGGCGGCATCCACCGCCTTGTCAAGGTTAGCGGCGTCGCAGTTGACCCGGCGGTTGATGCTGCCCCGCAGGTCCTTCTCCGCTTTGGCGTTCATCAGATCCATAGCCGCCAAGGGGGCCCCCATGGCGGTAAGAAAGTCCTCAATGGCGTTGCTCTGCTTAAAGTAGGTGATGGCGTTGGCCTTGCGGCGGCTTTCTTTGGGGGAGAAGCCCATCTCCAGCAGCAGGGCGTGGAGCTCCCGGCTCACCGACAGATGGGAGGTGGCCAGTTCCAGATGATAGCGCTTGGCCGGGTCGGTCACCGAGCCGCCCGCCAGAAAGGCGCCCCGCAGAAAGGCGGTACGGCAGTGATCTTCCTCCAGAACAGCGTAATTGATGTGGTGAACCAGCGCCTCCGCCGGATCATGGCCAAAAACGGACCAGAGGGCGGACAACTTGTCCGGAGCGGTGATGGAAAAGATGCGCTTGCCCGCCCCCTCTGCGGGCAGGCGGTCAAAGCGCACCTGAAAAGCCTTTTGAAACAGTTGGGGCAGCCGGTCGGCAAACTCCGGCGACTCGGTGGTGATACGGACCTCGGTGGGGGTGGACAGGGAGCAGTAGAGCAGTACCCCGTAGGCTTCCGCCTGGGCACAGCACTTCCGGTTGAGGGGGGCGCGGCACAATTCCGCCTTGACCTGAGTGGAAAAGGACATGATACGCCCTCCTTACAGAATCCGGGTGGAGGCCCGCTCCTGGTAGAGATCCATCACCGCGGCGGACAGCCGGGCAAAGGAGTGGCGGGCATAATCCAGTGTTTCAGAGGCCAAAGGACGGGTGACCAGCTCCACCCCCAAGGCTTCAATGGCCTCTTTGTCCACGACGATGGGAGTGGCGTCCTCCTCCTTATACCGCTCCAGCAGGCCGGGACGTACCGGGGCGGAATTGCACAAACAGATATCAATGAGGCAGGGACCGGAGTGGCGCAGCAGGGCCTTCACATGGTCGGAGGCGGTCATGCCCTCGGTCTCGCCGTCCTGAGTCATAATATTGCAGATGTAGATCTTCAGGGCCTTGGAGGCGCATACCGCCTCGGAAATGCCGTCCACCAGCAGATTGGGAATGACACTGGTATACAGGGAGCCGGGCCCCAGCAGGATCAGGTCGGCCTCCTGGATGGCACGGATGGCCTCGGGCAAGGCTTTGGGGTGCTCGGGCAGCAGGCGCACACCCTGGATGCGGCAGTCCTGGGCCTTTTTAAAGTCGCTGATCTTGGATTCGCCCTGGACTCTGGTGCCATTCTCAAAGGTGGCCTCCAATACCACGTCGGCGTTGGTCACAGGCAGTACCCGGCCGGTGATGGCCAGAACCTGACTCATTTTGGATACCGCCTCGTCAAAGGAGCCGGAGATCCCGTTGAGGGCGGCCAGGATCAGATTGCCGAAGGACTGGCCGGTCAGATTGCCGGAACCCTGGGGGAAGCGGTAGGTGAGCAGCTGCTGCATCAAAGGCTCGGCATTGGCCAGGGCTTCCATACAGTGGCGGATGTCTCCCGGAGGGGGCATCCCCAGATCCTGCCGCAGCATACCGGAGCTGCCGCCATCGTCGGCTACGGTGACGATGGCGGTCAGATTCTTGGTGTGGTTTTTCAGACCGCGGAGCATGGTGGACAGACCGGTGCCGCCGCCGATGGCGACGACCTTGGGCCCCTGGGCCCAGCGGCGCTCATAAAAGGACTGATACACGGCGGCTCCTCCTTTATGCCCGGGTCATGTCCCGGTGATTTTCGGTGGCCTGATAGCCCTTCTGCTTGATGTACTCGGCCAGCGCGTGGGTAATGGCGACCGAGCGGTGCTGGCCGCCGGTACAGCCCACGGCGATGACCAGGGCGGCCTTGCCCTCCGCCACATAGAGGGGGAGAAGAAAACCGATGAGGTTTTCCAGATAAGTCATGAAGTCGGTGGTCTGCCGGTATCCGAAAACAAAATCGTACACACCATCATCCAGTCCGGTCTGGTGGCGCAGCTCGGCAATGTAATAGGGATTGGGCAGGAAGCGTACGTCAAACACCAGATCGGCCTCGATGGGGATACCGTACTTGAAGCCGAAGGAGATGACGCTGACGCTCATCTCGGGGGTATCGCCACCGTGACCGAAGAGGCGCAGCACCTCCCCCCGCAGCTTGGCGGTGGAGAGAGCGGAGGTGTCGATGATGTATTCCGCCCGCTGGCGGACAGGGGAGAGGACGGTGCGCTCCAGCCTGACGGCCTCGTCCAGGGAGTGGGCGGAGCTGGCCAGGGGGTGGCTGCGCCGGGTCTCCTTGTACCGCTTGATGATGGCCTCCACGCTGGCCTCCACAAAGAGGATCTTATACTCGCACCCCATCTCCTGGAGGGCGTCCAGGGCGGAGAACAGCCCGTCAAAGGTCTGACCGCCCCGGATGTCGGTGACCAGAGCTACCCGGTCATACCGGGAGGGATTTGCCATACACAGCTCGGCAAATTTGGGGATCAGGGGGGCGGGCATATTGTCGACCACATAAAAGCCGATATCCTCCAGGAAGGAGGCGGTTTTACTCTTGCCTGCGCCGGACAGGCCGGAAATAATAATAAAATCCATAGGAACTCACCTCAAAAACCCAAAAACTTCACTTCTGGTTCCAAAGCAATGCCGGTCTCGCGGAGTACGGTGTTCTGGATCAGCTCCATCAGTCGGCGTACATCGTCGGCGGTGGCCCCACCGCGGTTGACGACAAAGCCGGCGTGCTTTTCCGATACCTGGGCACCGCCCACGCCCACGCCTTTCAGGCCGCACTGCTCAATGAGAGCGGCGGCAAAGTGGCCCTCGGGGCGTTTGAAGGTACTGCCCGCGCTGGGCAGGTCCAGGGGCTGCTTGGAACGGCGCTTTTGGGCCAACTCATCCATTTTGGCTTTGATTGCAGCGGGGTCTCCGGGGGTGAGGGCAAACTCAGCCTCCAGAATGAGCCATTCCGGATGGTCGGTAAACAGGCTGTGCCGGTAGGTGAGAGCGCACTCCTCCACAGGCAGAGTGACCTCATCTCCAGCCTCGTTGAGGAAGGTGACGGAGGTCAGAACCTGAACCAGCTCGCCGCCGTAGGCGCCGGCGTTCATGGTGACGCCGCCTCCCAGGGTACCGGGGATGCCGTGGGCAAACTCCAGGCCGGTCAGGCCTCTGCCCAGGGCCGCCATGGCCAGCCGGGCCAGGGGAATACCGCTCTCCGCCCACAGACGGTGGTTTACCTCCCGCACATCATCCAACCCGGAGGTTTTCAGGACAAAACCGTTATACCCCTGATCGGACACCAGGAGGTCGCTGCCGTTGCCCAGAAAGAAAGGGGAGATGTCCAGCTCTTTGGCCGCCTGAACCGCGGCGACGGCCTCCTTCCGGCTTCTGGGCAGGGCGATCAGCCGGGCGGGACCGCCGATGCGGAAGGTGGTATAGGACGACATAGGCTCCTGCTCCCGCAGTTCCAGCTGAGGGACACGGCGGCGCAGTTCCTGAATCAGAGTATCAAAACGGTCCATAGGGGCCTCCTTACAGTTTTGCATACTGGTATTATATCAAAAAGAGGGGGAAATTAGAAGTTCTTATCCCAGGCCAAAGGCATCAAACTCCGCCTGGCTGCCCCGGAATACGTTCAGATCAATAAGGGGCTGAGCGCCGGTATAGCCTTCCAGTTTTGCGGAGTGGGAGTACTGCCAAAAGTGCCACCGGGGAACCAGAGGGAACACCGTGGGACTGGAGCACCACACCGGATAATCCGCATATTTGGCGTCGGTGAGGTAGCTGTAGTAGGAGCGGTAGGTTACATAGAGAATGGGCTTGACTCCGTAATGCGCCTCCAGCCGTGCCAGCAGAGGGTCCAGAATGCTCTGGACCTGGGCTTTCTCCGGCGGATTCTCCAGGTATTCGCCGTAAAATTCAATATCCACCACCGGAGGCAATGCCCCATCGGTGACCGGGACCATGGAAATAAAGTTGTCAGCCTGGGTCTCCCCGGGGCTGTCATAGCTGAGGAAGTGGTAGGTGCCGGGCCGGACTCCGGCTTCCAGGGAGCCGTTCCAGTTGGAGGCAAACTGCTTGTCCTGAAGGAGGGAACCTTCCGTAGCCTTGATAAAGGCAAAATCTACCCCCTGGCTGGCCAGGGCGTGCCAGTCCACCGTCCCCTGATAGGAGGATACGTCCACACCGAATACCTCCCACTGGTCCGGGTTGGATTCGTGGGAGTACAGGATCAGCCCGCGCCAGCGCAGGAAGAAAAAGCCCAGCAGGAGGATTGCTCCCACCAGAAGAAGGATCAATATCGTGCGCCGCAGAATGCGGAAAACTCGTCTCAAAAAGCATCACCAAACAGGATAGGGATTCAATAGACAATATGATACCCGTATGCGTGGGAAAAGGCAAGCAAAAACCAACGGGATACCGCGTTGGCGGTATCCCGTTTGGGAAAGGTTACTGCTTTTTAGGGGACAGAAGCAGACCAAGCAGGATGCCCACAACGGCGGGGAGTACCCAGCCCAGCCCCATGGAAGCCAGAGGCACATAGGTCAGGAAGGAGAGGGGGAGGCCAATGCCCTGGAGGGCATAGAGCAGGCTGGCCACGCCGGTAAACAGAATGGCCACCGGATAGACCAGCCGCTCTCCTTCCAGCCAGCGCTGGAAGAAGGATAGGGCAATGAGCACAATAGCCATGGGGTAGAGCACCCCCAGCACGGGGGCGGAAACGGAAATGATCTGGGCCAGACCGGCATTGGAGATCACCATGCTGACCACGGCAAACAGAATTGCCCAGCCCCGGTAGCTGAGACGGGGGAAGAGCTTGTGGAAGAACTCGCCGCAGGAGCTGATCAGACCGACGCACACATTGAAGCAGGCGATGATGAAGATGGCGGCCAGCAGGGCGTTACCCAGAGGACCAAACAGCAGACCCACCACATTGGTGAGAGCGGCAGCACCGTCGGTGGGGGTGGGGACTGCGCCGCCGGACAGCGCGCCGATGTGCGCCAGCATGGCATAGACCACCAGCAGCATGGCCCCGGCAATGAAGCCGGAGCGGATGGTGCCTTTGACCACAGCTTTGTCCTCCCTGACTCCTCTGGCCTGGATATTCACCGCGATCACAATACCAAAGGCCAGCGCGGCAATGGTGTCCATGGTCTGGTAGCCCTCCAGGAAGCCCTTGACCACCGGGTGGGTCACATAGTCGCCGGAGGCAGCTCCATAGCCGGACAGGGGGTTGACCAGGCAGCCGGCAAAGGTGACCACGATGAGGAGCACCAGGATGGGGCAGAGGATCTTGCCCAGCCGGTCGGTGAGCTTTTCCGGCCGCAGGGCAATGACCAGAGCGGCGGCAAAGAACACCAGAGAGTAGATCAGCCGGAAGAGGGACAGAGGAGCATCCGGTCCGGCAAATGGGGGCACCGCCATCTCAAAGGAGGTGGTGGCGGTACGGGGAATGGCCAGGCAGGGACCGATAGCCAGATAGGCGGCGATGGTAAAGGCCTTGGAAAAGAGAGGATGGACCCGACTGCACAGGGTATCCAGACCACCGGCGCGGGCCACTGCCACTACGCCCAGCACCGGCAGGCCAACAGCGCTGATGGCCAGGCCCAGAAATGCGGGCCAAGTGGCGGTTCCGGCCTGGGCGGCAATGCCGGGCGGGAAGATCAGATTGCCTGCTCCGAAAAACATGGAGAACAGCGTGAGGCCCACCAGAAGCAGGCTTTTGCCCTTAAGCTGCATAATATCCTCTCTTTCTGCGGGAGAGGGCCTTACCGGCCCCAATGTGGATTTGGTATGGAAGTAAAAACAGCGGCATACCAGTGGTATGCCGCTGTTTTCTTACGTAGTGCGTCAATTAGCCCTGGGAAATAGCACCCGTGGGGCAGGTGTCGGCACAAGTACCGCAATCGATGCAGGAACCGGCGTCGATCACGTAGTGGTCATCGCCCTGAGCGATAGCACCGACGGGGCAAGCGCCCTCGCAAGCGCCACAGCTCACGCAAGCGTCGCTGATGACATAGGCCATTGGATACACCTCCAAACTTCAAAGCTAACGATATTGTATCATAACTTTTCAAAATTGCAATGCTAAAATGTGTGTACCATGGGTATATTTTTTTCTGGCGGGAAAAATGATAACTGCGATGCGCAGCCGGAAGGGAGCGATCCGATGGACAGAACATCGAGGTTCCGCATGGAAGCGGCAGGGGATCTGACCCCTGAGCTGAACGGGGCTCCGTGCAGCGGGGCCCATCCGCATAGAACAAAGGAAAAGGGGCGTGGCACAAGGTATGAAGCCCGTCAAGAAAAAACGCAGGCTCTTCCCCTGGAGGAAGGGATGGCGAAGCGCCGGCATGAATGAGACCCGGTTTACCCAGCGGGCCCAGGCCGCGCTTCGGCTGGCTCAGGAGAGCGCGGCGGAGCTGGGCCATGGCTATGTGGGCAGCGAGCACCTGCTGCTGGGGCTGGCTGGGGAGGGCCGTGGCGTGGCCTCCAAGGTGCTTTTGGCCGCCGGCCTGGAGCCGGAGAAGCTGAAAAAGACCGTGGCCCAGCTGGTGGGGGTGGGTACGCCGGGCGCTGCCCCCTCCCAGGGACTGACCCCACGGTGCAAGAAGATCATTGAACTCTCCCTCACCGAGGCGGTGCGTCTGGGCCACCAGTATGTGGGCACGGAGCACCTGCTGCTGGGTATCCTCCGTGAGGGGGACGGCGTGGCGGTCCGGGTGCTGGACGCCGCTGGGGTGGAGCCCCGCCGTCTGCGGGGCGACCTGTCCGCCGCCATGGGAGGGGAGGCGCCGCCGCCTCCCTCCTTTCGGGGCAGCGGCAAGCCCCGTACCGAGCGGGATTATCCCGGCGAGTCCAAGGTGCTGGAGCAGTTTGCACGGGACCTGACCCGGTTGGCGGCTGGCGGTCAGCTGGACCCGGTGGTGGGGCGGGACAAGGAGATCCGGCGGGTGATCCAGATCCTGTCCCGGCGGCAGAAGAACAACCCTGCCCTCATCGGAGAACCTGGCGTGGGCAAGACGGCGGTGGCCGAAGGCCTGGCCCGAATGATGGTGGCCGGAGAGGTACCGGAGGAGCTGCAGCGCAAGCGGCTCATCTCCCTGGACCTGTCCGCCATGGTGGCGGGGACCAAGTACCGGGGCGAGTTTGAGGAACGGGTCAAAAACGTCATGTCCGAGGTTCGACGGGTGGGGGATGTAATCCTCTTCATTGACGAGCTCCATAACATTGTAGGGGCAGGCTCCGCCGAGGGGGCCATCGACGCGGCCAATATCATCAAGCCTGCTCTGGGCCGGGGAGAGATCCAGGTCATCGGCGCCACAACCACCGAGGAGTACCGCAAATATATTGAAAAAGATGCGGCCCTGGAGCGGCGGTTTCAGCCGGTACTGGTGGGAGAGCCCGATCAGAAGACGGCGGAGGCCATCCTCTTTGGCCTGCGGGATCGGTATGAGGCCCACCACCGCATCACCATCAGCGATGGGGCGATCACCGCTGCTGTGGCCCTGTCCAGTCGGTATATCGGGGATCGCCGCCTGCCTGACAAGGCCATCGATCTCATGGATGAGGCGGCGGCCCGGGTGCGGCTGGACCGGCTGGCGGCCCCTCCCGATCTGCGGGAACTGGAGAGCAAGGTGGCCCGGGCCAGAGGGGAAAAGGAGGAGGCCATCCGCAGCCAGGACTTTGAGAAGGCCGCCATGCTCCGGGACGCGGAGGAGGATTTCCGCCGGGAGCTGGACCAGCAGAAGGCCCTGTGGCGGGCAGGCCAGAATACCGGCGCCGTGACCGCCGAGGATGTAGCGGCGGTGGTATCGGGGTGGACCGGCATCCCGGTCACCACCCTGACCCAGGCCGAGAGCGATCGCCTGCTCAAGCTGGAGGAGGACCTCCACCGCCGGGTGGTGGGACAGGAGGAAGCCGTCAAGGCGGTGGCCCGGGCGGTGCGCCGGGGCCGGGTGGGCTTGAAGGAGCCGGAGCGGCCCACTGGCTGCTTCCTGTTCCTGGGTCCCACCGGCGTGGGTAAGACGGAACTGAGCCGTGCCCTGGCGGGGGCCCTCTTCGGCAGCGAGGAAGCCCTGTTTCGATTTGATATGTCGGAGTATATGGAAAAGCACGCCATCTCCCGGCTCATCGGCTCCCCGCCGGGCTATGTAGGCCATGAGGAGGGAGGACAGCTCACCGAGAAGGTGCGGCGGCGGCCTTACTGTGTGGTGCTCTTTGATGAGATCGAGAAGGCTCACCCTGACGTGTGGGGCATTCTGCTCCAGATCATGGAGGACGGTGTGGTCACCGACTCCCAGGGCCGCAAAGCCGACTTCCGCAACGCGGTGGTGGTGCTTACCTCCAACGTAGGTGCGGCCAAGATTACCGCAAAGGGCAGCAAACTGGGCTTTTCCGCTGCCGAGCACCGGGACGGTGAGACCCGCACCCCGGAGGAATTGCGCAGTGCAGTGCTGGAGGATTTGAAAAAGGTATTTCGACCGGAATTTCTCAACCGTCTGGACGAGACCATCGTCTTTACCCAGCTGGGCCGCAGCGAAATCAAAGCCATTGCCTGCCGCCTGCTGTCCCAGGTGGGGGAGCGGCTCAAAGCCCTTGGGGTGACGCTCACCTGGACTGACGGGGCGCTGGAGGTGCTGGCCAGGCTGGGATTCGACCCTGACTATGGGGCACGGCCTCTTCGCCGGGCCATCCGTACCCAAATAGAGGACCCGGCAGCCGAACTGCTGCTGGGCGGCAAGGTTGGCCGGGGAGATACCCTGGTGGTGGATCAGGCCGGTAAAAGTCTGACCCTGCACAGACAGGAAGCAGAAAAGGAGAAGGAACCATGCGAAAACAACTGATGATCCCTCTGGCGCTTCTGATGCTCGTCATGGCGGGCTGCGGAGACAAACAGGAGGAGAAAAAAGACCTGACGGCGGAGGAAAGGACTGTGCTCTATCAATCCGCCATTGAAAACGCCAGGGATGCGGAAATGAACGAGGCGGTGCCTGCCATAACCTCGGAAGAGGCGGATCTGGCTCCCGCCATCTTTGGCCTGATTGGTGTGACGGAGGGGGATATGCAGGCCTATGCCATTGCCATCTCTCCCGTCAATGTCAAGGCCTATGGCATTTCGGCCATTCTGCCCGCCGAGGGCCGGGAGGCCGTGGTGGTGGACGGATTGCAGGCCTTTATTGACCGACAGAAGAGCAATTTCCAGACCTACCTGGCCGATCAGTATGCCATCGCGGAAAAAGCCAGGCTGGAAACCCTGGAGGACGGCACAGTGCTGATGGTTATGTGTGAGGATTCCGACCAGGTGCTGGACACCATTAAAACGGCCATAGAGGCCGGTACCTGATCAGAGGGCAACCCTTGAAAGCAGCGGCTTTCAAGGGTTGCGGCTTTTTCGGGGATGTAATATAATAGGAACGTCCGTAATCAATGAAGTGGAGGCCTGTTTATGCAAGCAAGAGCCAGCGGGATCCTGCTTCCCGTATTCTCCCTGCCGGGGCCTTACGGCATCGGCACGCTGGGCAAGCCGGCCCGGCAGTTTATCGACTTTTTGGCGGCTGGAGGTCAGAAATTCTGGCAGATCCTGCCTCTGGTACCGCCGGGCGGGGGTAATTCCCCCTATATGTCCCCCTCGTCCTTTGCCGGAAACCCCCTGTTTCTGGATCTGGATGAGCTGGCGGAGGAGGGACTGCTGACCCAGGATGAACTGCGGTCTGCCTGCCGGGACAATCCGGACCGGGTGGATTATGCCTGGCTTCACGAGACGCGGCTGCCTCTGCTGCGGAAGGCGTTTGAGCGGGGACGTGCAAAGTATGCCGCTCAGCTCAAGGAATTTGAAGAACAGGAGGGGGACTGGCTGCCCGATTACGCCCTCTTTTTGGCGCTGAGGGAGCACTTCGGCGGCAAGGAACTGGCTGACTGGCCTGACGAAGTTCGACTGCGTCAACCCAAGGCCATGGAGCAGTACCGGGTGGAACTGGCGGAGGCGTGCGCCTTCCAGGTTTTCCTGCAATATCTGTTCTTCCGCCAGTGGAAGGCGGTTAAGACCTATGCCAACTCCAAGGGTGTTTCCATCATCGGGGATCTGCCCATCTATGTCTCTCCCGACAGCGCCGAGGTATGGGGCAATCCGGAACTTTTCCAGCTGAAAAAGGATATGCGCCCCTCCGGCGTGGCCGGTGTGCCGCCGGATGCCTTCTCTGACAAGGGCCAGCATTGGGGCAACCCTCTGTACGACTGGGATTATCACAAAAAGACCGATTTTGCCTGGTGGAAACGCCGGGGCGCCCATATGGCCCGGTTGTACGACGTGGTACGTATCGACCATTTCCGGGCCTTCCATACTTACTGGTCCATCCCCGTGGGAGCCAAGGATGCCCGGGAGGGCCACTGGGAGAAGGGGCCGGGCAACGACCTGTTGGACGTGCTGAAAAACGTACCCGGCCTGGCCCTAATCGCTGAGGATCTGGGGGACCTGGACGCCGACGCCCTGGCCTACATCGCCCAGAGCGGCCTGCCTGGCATGAAGGTGCTGGTCTATGCCTTCGACCCGGTGGGGGAGAGCGCATATCTGCCCCACAACTGCCCCCGGGACGCGGTGATGTATACCGGCACCCACGACACTCCCACCTTTGTCCAGTGGCTCTTTACCGAGGCTAACCCGGACGAGCGGCAGTACGCCTTCGACTACCTGCGGCTGCGGGAGGATGAGGGCTTCGGCTGGGGTGCTGTGTGCGGGGCCTGGATGTCTCCGTGCCGGCTGGCCATCGCTCCTTTCCAGGACCTGCTGGGCCTGGGTGGGGACGCCCGGGTCAACGCCCCCGGCACTTTGGGAGATCAGAACTGGTCCTGGCGGGTGCGCGCCGATGCCCTTAATCCAACGGTATCTGGAAAGCTGGCCGGGATCACCCGTACGTATCGGAGATAACGTCAAAAACTGCCTGCCGCAGTCCTGCGGCAGGCAGTTTTTTGCTTATTGGGAAGCTATCAGAGCATTGGACAAACTGGAGATTGTCTTAAAGTTTTAATACGGCAATCTGTTCCTCTCCGTCTTTTTCTCCGGTCTCTATAAATCCAAAAGAGGCATACAGCGCTTTGGCTACCACATTTTCTGGCTCATATGACAGCCAGCAGTAATCAGCTTTACCGCAGGGAAATGTTCGGATAAAACTTAGCGCAAGTTCTAGCGCCTGTTTCCCGTATCCCCTGTTTTGATGGTTCTTATCAATCATCAATCTCCACAGGTTATAATTCCCATCTGCTATGGCAGGCGCATCTTTCCAGTAATCATCTTTATCATAACCGATCATCACAAAGCCGACGGGATTATTACCTTCAAAAATTCCAAACGGGAAAGCATATCCATTGGATGTAATAGCGATATACGCTTCGATCATGCTGATATCATTGCTGGCAACAAAACTTTTCTGAATATCTGAGACATTTAACTTTAAAATGTCCCAGATATTTTCACCGTTTATTTTTTCCAGATGAATCATTTTATTTACCTCTGCAAATCCCGATTCTCTGCTAGAAAAGTCAAATATGATCTCAACAGAAAGACTCATTGAAATTCCAGACTGACATCTCCTGTGCCGCTGGTCAGGGAGAGAGACCGGTCCCCATTGCCGCCCGTGGCGGTAAAGGTGAAGGGAGCCGCTGTCTCCCCATTCAAGCGGATGTCGCCGGTGCCTGTGCTCAGCTGCCAGGCGTAGTCGGACTGACTGCCTGTGACCTTCAAAGTTACATCGCCTACGCCGGTGGAGAGGTCGGCCGTCCCCAATGGAGCCGACACATCCAGATCGCCTACGCCGCTTTCGACGCTCAGCTTGCCGCTGACGGTGCAGCCATCCCAGTCCACATCGCCCACGCCGATGCCTAGATCCGCCTGCTCCAATGCTGTGCCCTTTGGGACAGTGATCAGGATCCGCACATCAGGAGAACTTTCGCCGGAGGCGATGTTGTCCGAGACGCTCCAGACAGAGAGGGTATCGCCGTTCTGGCTGTACTTCAATTTCTGTGTGGTGTCGTAGCGGCTGTCCCACCCACGGTTGATCAGACGCAGGTGCCACTGGTCGCCTTCCTCCACCTGAACGTTGCCCAGGCCTATTGAAATGTCCAGTTTTGTGAAGGGGTCCACTTCGCCCTCCCAATCCCCCTGAATGTCAGGGGTTTGGACGGCGTCCGCCGTTTGGCCGGGAAGGAGGACAGAGTCGGAGGGATCGGGCCGGACCAGGAGAAAATAGAGGAGAAGGGCCAGAACGACAGCTCCGCAGAACACTATGATTGGTAAGAAAGCCCGATTTTTTTGCTTGCCAGGTTGGGGCGCAGGCACCTCTTCGGTCGGCTCGTTCCGATCCTTCAGCACTTGCTCCGCCGCCGAGGCGGGGGAGCCCAGACGCTCAGCAACGGTCTCCTCATCCTCTTCGGAATCGGCAAAATAGGCCTCATAGTAGGAGAGAACATCGTCCAGTTCCTCCGGCGGCAGCTTGCCCGCCAGAATGTCATGCAGTTCTTTTAAAAATTCTGCCTTATTCATGGTTCTCCTCCTTTTCCCCCAGCAGAAGCGCCTCGATCTGGCTGCGGTAGCGTACCCATTCCTCTCGATAACCGGACAACAGCGCCCGGCCGGCCGGTGTGATGGCGTAATAGCGCCGGTTGCGGCCCTGAAAGGGCTTGTCGTAGACGGTGAGGCAGCCGCTCTGCTGCAGCCGCCTGAGGACGGGGTATAGGGTGGATTCCGATAGCTCCACCTGTTCTTTCATGCGCTGGGTCAGACGGTAGCCATAAGTGTCCCCCTCATCCAGAACCGCCAGTACACAGGCATCCAGCAGAGGAGCGCCCAAAGGAAAGGTCATATCCAAGGCCTCCTTTCATTCTAATAATATTATATGACGTATAATATTACTTGTCAACATAGATGTTGCGGTCAGAAGGCGTTGGTAAAAATGCGTCAGCGGCCTAGGATAGAAGTCGGATTTTTAGGCACAATTCTTTCCGGATACGGAACATCCTGTATTTTCGAGGTTTGGTCTTGTAAAAAAATTTTTTTTGTTATATTATGATGGATACGAAATTCTTTATAATAAGGATACCAGGTGAATCTATGAGTCTGCGGATTGGAATTGACATTGGTTCCACCACGGTAAAAGTGGTGGTGTTGGACGAGGAGAACAAGCTGCTCTTCCGCTCTTATGAACGGCACTACTCCAAGGCCAGAGAGCGGGCAGCGGAGACTCTGCGTTCCATCGAAGAAAAGCTGCGGGGCCAGCAGGTGCGTATTGCCATCACCGGCTCCGCCGGTCTGGGCGTGGCCAAAGCGGCGGACATCGACTTCGTGCAGGAGGTGTACGCCACCGCTGCCGCTGTCAACACCTACATACCGGATACGGATGCCGTCATCGAGCTGGGCGGCGAGGACGCCAAGATCATCTTCTTTGGCGGTGCACTGGAGGAGCGGATGAACGGCTCCTGTGCCGGCGGTACCGGTGCTTTTATCGATCAGATGGCCACTCTGATGAACGTCACGGTAAACGAGTTGGATCAACTCTCTCTCAAACATGAGAAGATCTATCCCATTGCCTCCCGCTGCGGCGTGTTTGCCAAGAGTGACATCCAGCCTATCCTGAACCAGGGCGGACGGAAAGAGGACGTAGCGGCCTCTATCTTCCAGGCGGTGGTGGACCAGACGGTGGCCGGTCTGACCCAGGGCCGTGAGCTCAAGGGTAAGATCGTCTTTCTGGGCGGCCCCCTCCACTTCCTGCAGGGCCTGCGTCAGCGCTTTGTGGAGACCCTGAAGCTGGACGAGGCCCACGCCATTTTCCCGGAGGACGGCGATTGCTTTGCCGGCATCGGCGCAGCTCTGTGCGCCACCGATTTTGCCGAGTGCTCCTTTGACGAGATGCTGGACCGGCTGGAGAAGAGCGTGGATAATGTGGGTCTGGTGGATACCATGCCGCCTCTGTTCCAGAACCAGGCTGAGTATGATGCCTTCCTGGCCCGCCACAATGCCATGCATCCCCCGGAGGTGGACATCAACACCTATTCCGGCGATGCCTGGCTGGGCATTGACGCCGGCTCTACCACCACCAAGATGGTGCTGATCACTGCCGATGGCGGTCTGCTGTACACCTACTACCACTCCAACCTGGGCAACCCGGTGGCCATTGTGCTGGACCAGCTGAAGGAGCTTTACAACCTGTGTGGTGACCGCATTGTCATTAAGGGTGCGGCTGTCACCGGCTACGGTGAGGATCTGATCAAGAACGCCTTCTCCTGCGATGCCGGTCTGGTGGAGACGGTGGCCCACTACATTGCCGCCCGTCACTTCAACCCCGACGTGGATTTCATCATCGATATCGGCGGCCAGGATATGAAGTGCTTCAAGATCCGCAACGGCGCTGTCGATTCCATTATGCTCAACGAGGCCTGCTCCTCCGGTTGCGGCTCTTTTATCGAGACCTTTGCCAAGGCGCTGGGCTACAACATTGCCGACTTCTCCAAGCTGGGTCTGCTGGCTCAGCACCCGGTGAACCTGGGCTCCCGCTGCACCGTGTTCATGAACTCCTCGGTGAAGCAGGCCCAGAAGGACGGTGCCAGCGTGGAGGACATCTCCGCCGGCCTGTCCATCTCCATCGTGAAAAATGCCGTGTATAAGGTTATCCGCGCCGCCAATGCCGACGACTTGGGCAAGCACATCGTGGTACAGGGCGGTACCTTCCACAACGACGCGGTGCTGCGTGCCTTTGAGCTGGAGCTGGGCCGCAATGTGACCCGGCCCACCATCGCCGGCATCATGGGCGCTTTCGGCGCGGCACTGGCTGCCCGGGACCTCCATCTGGACAAGAGTTCCATCCTGACGGCGGAGGATCTGAAGACCTTCTCCCACACAGCCAAGCCGGTGACCTGCAACCTGTGCACCAACCACTGCTCTTTGACCGTCAACACCTTTGACGGCGGTCGGCGGTTCATCTCGGGCAACCGGTGCTCCCGGCCTCTGGGCAAGGAGCGCACCGAGAACCCCGACCTGATGCACTATAAGTACAAGCGGCTGCGGGCCCTTCACGGCAAGGGCGCCGGCAACGGCGTCCGGGGCCGGATAGGCATCCCCTTTGGCCTGAATATGTACGAGAACCTGCCCTTCTGGTTTGAGTTCTTTACCCGCCTCAACTTTGAGGTTGTGCTGTCCCCTGAGTCCTCCCGTAAGCTCTATCTGAAGGGTCAGCACACCATTCCCTCCGATACGGTGTGCTATCCCGCCAAGCTGCTCCACGGTCATGTGGAGGCCCTGGTGGAGGAGGGGGTGGACGCCATCTGGTACCCCTGTATGTCCTACAACAACGACGAGGGTATCGGTGACAACCACTATAACTGCCCGGTGGTGGCCTATTACCCTGAGCTGCTGGCTGCCAACGTGCCCATGCTCAAACAGACCAGGTTCCTCAATCCCTATGTGGGCCTGTGGCGCCATAAGGACTTTACCAAACGCATTGCCGTGATTATGGAGCAGGAGTTCAACATCCCCAAGCGGGAGACTGAGGCGGCTGCCAAGGCGGCCTACACGGCCTATGACACTTACCTCCACGATGTGCGGGAGACGGGCAAGCGATACATTGAGTATGCAAGGGCCCATGATATGCCCATCATTGTGGCCTGCGGCCGGCCCTACCACATTGACCCGGAGATCAACCACGGGATCAATGATCTGATTACCTCTTTCGGGTTTGTGCTGGTTACCGAGGACGCCCTCAGCTATCTGGAGGGTTACGCGCCCCGAAAGGTGCTAAATCAGTGGACCTTCCAGTCCCGGATGTACAATGCCGCCCGCTATGTGTGCACCCAGCCTGATATGCAGGTGGTACAGCTGGTCAGCTTCGGCTGCGGTACTGATGCCATTACCACCGATGAGATGCGCGACATTCTGGAGAGCGGCGGTAAGCTGTACACCCAGCTGAAGATCGACGACATCAGCAATCTGGGCGCCGTTACCATCCGGGTCCGTTCTCTGATGGCGGCTATGGACGCCCGAAAGCACCAGGACTGAGAAAGGAACCTTCGTTACTATGGCAGAACTGATTTATGACAAGACGGGGCGGCTGCTGTTCACCAAGGAGATGAAGGAGGAATACACCATCCTCTTTCCCACCATGCTGCCCGTTCACTTCGGCCTGATCGCCCGGATTATCGAGCGGGAGGGCTATAAGCTGGAGATGCTCACCACCAACCACCGCAACATCGTGGACGAGGGGCTCAAGTACGTCCACAACGACACCTGCTACCCCGCCCTGCTGGTCATCGGCCAGCTCATCGACGCGGTGAAGAGCGGCAAGTACGACCCCCACAAGGTGGCCCTGCTCATCACCCAGACCGGCGGCGGCTGCCGGGCCTCCAACTACATCCACCTGCTGCGCAAGGCTCTGGTGAAGGCGGGGCTGGAGTATATCCCCGTCATCTCCCTGAACCTGTCCGGCCTGGAGCACAACCCCGGCTTCAAGCTCAATCTGGACATCATCCGCAAGGCCATCTTCGGCCTGATGTACGGCGATATCATCGTCCAGTCGGCCAACCAGGTCCGCCCCTACGAGGTGGAGGAGGGCCAGACCGAGCGCACCATCGAGGAGGTGGAGAACCACCTGCTGGAGGAGATGGAAAAGGGCAAGGGCCTGTCCTTCAAGAGCATGGTGGAGAACTTCGACCACATCGTGGCCGCCTTCAAGGCCATCCCGGTACAGGGCGAGCCCAAGGTCCGGGTAGGCGTGGTGGGGGAGATCTACATCAAATACTCCCCCCTGGGCAACAATAACCTGGAGCAGTTCCTCCTCTCCGAGGGGGCGGAGCCGGTGGTGCCCGGCCTCACCGACTTTATCATCTTCAAAATCTATAACCGGGAAGTGGACGTGGATATCTACGGCGGGAAGCTGGCCAAAAAGGCCGCCTGCGCCGCCCTGCGCCACTACATTGAGAAGTGCCAGCGGGCCATGATTGATGCCATGAAGCGAGGCGGCTTCCGTGCCCCCGGTACCTTCCAGGATCTGCGCCGGCTCATCAAGGGCTATCTGGGCGAGGGCAACAAGATGGGGGAGGGGTGGCTGCTTACCGCCGAGATGCTGGAGCTCATCCACTCCGGCACCCCCAACATCGTTTGCACCCAGCCTTTCGGCTGCTTGCCCAACCACATCGTGGGTAAGGGCATGATCCGCAAGCTGAAGGACGACTATCCCAGCTCCAACATTGTGGCCATTGACTACGACCCAGGCGCCACCAAGATCAACCAGGAGAACCGCATCAAGCTGATGCTGGCCAACGCCCGGGCTCTGGCCCGGCAGGCAGCTCAGCAGGAGCCCGAGACGGCAGGGGAAGAGGTCCATGTCTGATCCCCTGCGCTTTGTAGATGCCTGCTCAGAAGTGCATTTTGCCGCCATGAGTGCCATTCATTGCAGAGGCTGGAGGGCGGCCTATCCGGGCTTTGTGCCGGAGGACTACCTGAGCGAGGTTATCACGGAGGAGCATTGGATTCCGTTTTTCCGGGAAGACTACGCCACCAAGAGATGCAAAGGACTTTTGCTTTACGAAAATGACGTTCCTGTAGGGTGCTGTAATTACGGCCCCATCCGCAGCGGCCCCAGTCCCCGCCAAAGCGAAGGATTGGTAATTGATTCCTCCAACTACAGCGGGTGGGGTGAGGTGATTTCCCTTTATGTTGAGCCTGCCAGAACCGGTTGCGGGTATGGAGGATTGCTTCTGGAGGAGGCGGCTCGCCGCCTGAAAGAGGCGAGCTATCCAGGCTGTACGCTGTTTGTTCTGAAGGAGAATGAAGGGGCCCGCCGGTTCTATGAGCGGCACGGCTTTGTATGGGACGGCACCATTCAAAAGGTGCCCTTTCCTCATGATATGGTGTGCAATGATTTGCGGTATATCAAAACTTTATAAGTATCCAGCGGGCTGCCACGCCGCTGGAGGAGAATAGATCGGGGCGTGCGTCAGCACGCCCCGATTTTTACAGAAAGAGAATCATAGGAGGAATTTGGGTGGAAGAGAACAAGATGGCGGTGATGCCGGTACGCCGGTTGCTGATCAATATGTCCTGGCCCATGATGCTGTCCATGCTGATCCAGGCCCTGTATAATCTGGTGGACAGCCTTTTTGTGGCCAACCTGAGCCGGGACGGTTTTGAGGCGCTGGCGCTGGTATATCCGGTGCAGACGCTGATGATCTCGGTATGTGTAGGCGTAGGTGTGGGCTTCAACGCGCTGCTGGCACGCAGACTGGGGGAGCGGCGGCAAGCGGAGGCCGATCAGGTGGCGGCCAACGGCTATTTTGTCTACTTTGTCTGCTGGCTGGTCTTTCTGATCCTGGGAGTTGGCTTTGCCCGGCCTTTCCTGTGCCTGTTCTCAGATGTGCCTCAACAGATTGAATATGGAGTGCAGTACCTCTCCATTGTCACCGGCCTCTCCATCGGTGTGTGTATGCAATTTGCCGGCGAACGTACCCTGCAGGCCACAGGAGATACCGTGGGGCCCATGATTATTCAGGGTATCGGGGCGGTGGTCAACCTGATTCTGGACCCGCTGTTCATATTCGGCATCGGCCCCTTCCCGCGGCTGGAGGTTGCGGGGGCCGCTTTGGCTACCGTTCTAGGTCAAATTGTGGGCCTGGTGGCCAGCTTCTGGATGGTGCGGCGCAGCAAGGTGGTGAAACTCTCTTTCCGGGGCTTCCGGCCCAACGGGGAGATCATTCGTATTATGTTCAAGGTGGGCTTTCCTGCCATTGTCATGCAGTCGCTGTCCAGCGTTATGAACGTTGGCATGAACCTGATCCTGCGCCTGTTTACTCCCTTTGGCGTCTTTATCCTGGGTGCTTATTACAAGATCCAGTCCTTTATCTTTATGCCGCTGTACGGCATGAACAATGCCTTGGTGCCCATCGTCAGTTTTAACTACGGCGCCAAGAGCAAGGAGCGCATCACCGGCACGGTGCGCTTTGCTATGGTGCTGACGGTAATCATTATGGGTGTGGGGACCTTGTTCCTGATTTTCCTGGCTGGACCGCTGATGACTCTGTTTGACGCCGACGGTGAGCTGCTGGCGGCTGGTGCGGTGGCCCTTCGTATGGTTGCGCTCTCCTTCCTGTTTGCCGGCATTTCCATTATCCTGTGTTCTGCGCTGCAGGCCCTGGGATCTGCCAACGCCAGTCTGCTGATTTCTTTGCTGCGGCAGGTGATTCTGCTCTTTCCGGCGGCGCTGGCCTTCGGCTGGCTATACACGGATCTGATATGGCTGGCTTTTTTGGTGGCAGAGGTGATTTCCTGCGGAGTGGCGCTGCTGCTCTATCGGGTGGTCTATCACAAAAAAATATCCGTATTGCAATAAAAAATGCTGGCCCGCGCAAATGCGCGGGCCAGCATTTTTTTATTGTATGAACGATCAGTTACCGCCAAACTCATGGAAGAAACGGTCGTGGATGACCTGCACGGCCCGATCAGCCTCAGGCAGATCCACCAGGACGGATACCTTGATCTCGCTGGTGGAGATCATATTGATATTGATCCCGGCGTTATACAGAGCTTCGAACATCTTGGCGGCCACGCCGGGATTATGGATCATGCCGGCGCCCACAATGGAGACCTTGGCAATGGAGTCATTGACGTCGATATGGTCAAAGCCCAGCGCGCCCTTGTGGGCCTCCAGAATCTCCTTGGAGCGATCCATATCCTGCTTGCCCACGGTAAAGCTGATGTCCTTGGTGTTGTTGCGGCCGATGGACTGAAGGATGATATCCACGTTCACCTTCTCTTTTGCCAGCAGAGAGAAGATCTTAAAGGCGATACCGGGCTGGTCAGCCAGCCCCACAACGGCCAGACGGGCCACGTTCTTGTCGCAGGCCACCCCGCTGACGTGCATTTTTTCCATGGTTTTTGCAACCTCCTTGACTTTGGTGCCGGGCTTGCCGGAGAAGCTGGAGAGAACCTCCAGATTGACGCTGTAGCGTTTGGCCATTTCCACCGAGCGATTGTGCAGGACCTGAGCGCCCAGAGTAGCCAGTTCCAACATTTCATCATAGGTGATCTCTTCCAGCTGGAAGGCGCCGGCCACATGGCGGGGATCGGCGGTGAACACGCCGTCCACATCGGTGTAGATCTGGCACAGATCAGCGCGGAGGGCAGCAGCCAGAGCCACGGCGGAGGTGTCGGAACCGCCCCGGCCCAGCGTGGTGATGTCGTCGTACTTGTTCAGACCCTGGAAGCCGGTGACGATGACGATGGCCTTCTTATCCAGTTCTGCCAGTACACGCTCGGTGTCCAGCCGCTTGATGCGGGCGTCTCCGTAGACGGAGTTGGTGCGGAATCCGGCCTGCCAGCCCGTCAGGGAGATGACAGGGTAGCCCATGGCCTCGATGGCCATGGCGCACAGAGAGCAGGAGATCTGCTCTCCGGTGGAGAGGAGCATATCCATCTCTCGCTTGGAGCCGTTGGGGTTGATCTCAGCGGCCTTGGCGATCAGGTCGTCGGTGGTGTCCCCCTGGGCGGAAAGCACGGCCACAACACTGTGGCCCCGGCGGTAGGTCTCGGTGATGATGCGGGCCACGTTGCGGATGCGGTCTGCATCAGCCACGGAGCTGCCGCCGAATTTCTGTACAATGAGTCCCATTGGTATTTGTACCCCCTAAATCAGGTGAAATCTCTTACGATATCCTATGCGCTCAGTCCAGCACACGGAACACGGAGCAGGGCTTGAGCCCCGCCAGCTGGCTGTCCAGTGCGGAACGGGTCATGGACGGTGTCAGGAAAGCAAATTCATTTTCCGGTGCTCCGGCACGGGGCAGCAGAGCACAGTCGGGGAAGGCAGCCTTCACGGCCTCCAGCGTGCCCTCCACTCGGACATACCAAACGCTTTCCAGGTCGGTGGGGGAAACGGCCACATCGTCGCCGCCCTCGGCCCATACCATCCGTTTCTTGGCGTCCTTATGGCGGGCGGCATCAATGACGTCGGCCACCACGGCGGAGGCAGTGGGAAGCTTACCGGCGCCCCGACCGTAGAACATGACATCGCCGATGGCGTTGCCCTTGACGGCGATGGCGTTGAACACATCCTCCACGCCGGCCAGAGGATTCTCCACATCTACCAGGTGGGGAGCCACAAAGGCGCACACCTTTCCATCGGGGCGACGGATGGCGCGGCCCAGCAGTTTGATCTTCTTGCCGCAGGCGTCGGCATAGGCCACATCGGCCAGCGTGACGCCGGTAATGCCCTCGGTGGGCACTTGGCTGGGATAGACGTGTCGGCCAAAAGAAAGGGAGGAGAGGATGCAGATCTTGCGGCAGGCGTCGTGTCCTTCAATGTCGGCGGTGGGGTCCTGTTCGGCGTAGCCGTTCTGCTGGGCTTCCTTCAGAGCGGCATCAAAGCTGAGACCGGCCCGGATCATCCGGGTCAGGATATAGTTGGTGGTGCCGTTGAGGATGCCGGCGATCTCCTCAATCTCATTGGCGGCCAGACACTGGTTCAAGGGGCGGATAATAGGGATACCGCCGCCTACGCTGGCCTCAAACAGATAGCTGACGCCCTTCTCCTGGGCCAGCTTGAGCAGCTCACAGCCGTGCTCGGCCACCAGCTCCTTGTTGGAGGTGACCACGCTCTTTCCGGCGGCCAGAGCCCGGCGGGTGAAGTCCAGGGCTACCTTGGCGCCGCCGATGGTCTCCACCACAATATTGACCTCGGGGTCGTTCTCGATGATGCTGAAATCGTGGATGACCTTGTCGGCAAAGGGACTGTCGGGGAAGTCCCGTACGTCCAGAATATACTTCAGGCGAATCAGATCGTCCACCTTTTTATCAATGTGAGGGCCGTTGGTGGCGAGGACCTCCGCCACACCGGAGCCTACCACGCCGAAACCCAGGATCGCTACGTTCACCATTACAATGCCTCCTTACTCCAAAGGGTATTACCCTGATATCACTTCGCTGCGCAGGACGCCTTCCACCTTCAGCAGCCGCTCCAGCAGCTCCTCCATGGAGATCTGAAGACCGGAGGTCTCGGCGCCAATGGTTACTGCCGCGCAGCCGCTGACCGGGATGGCCTGGTTGATGGTTAGAATATTTCCGCCGGTGATGGCAAAGATATTCAGGACCGCGGACAATACGCCCGGCTCATCTTTCAGTACGATCTGGAAGGTGACGATCCGTCCATGGAGCATATCGTTGAACGGCCGGACCGCATCCTTATACTTATAAAAGGCGCTACGGCTGATCCCGACCCGGCGTACGGCCTGATTGACTGCTCCGGCCTCGCCGGTTTCCAGCAGACGCTTGGCTTCCGCCACCTTCAGAAACACTTCAGGCAGCGCGCTGGCCTCTACAATGAAATAGGCTGGTGCCTTGCCCATTCTATGGACCTCCTCTTGTCCGTGACAGAAAAGCATTTGTTCTTGTATTGGAGCCTATTTTAGCACAATAAAGTCTTGGCTGCAAGGGCCAAGTTTTTCTGACGCGCCGATATCTTCCAGATTTTTGGCGAGATTTTCGTCATATTATACATAATTCGGAAGGAGGGCGTCTTTATGAGGGAGGACAGGTACCTGCGGCGTGTGATCCGCCTGTTGTGGATCGGACTGGTTTTGGCGGCGGTTTGGGCGGGCGCACGGTGGGTATTGCCCTGGTTGGCGCCCTTTTTGGTGGCCGTGGTGCTGGCATGGCTGCTGGAACCGGTTGTGAGCTGGCTTATCCGGTTCCTGCGGTTGCCCCGCCGGTGGGCGGCTGCCCTATGTGTGCTGGCTGCGGCGGGAGCGGCAGGAGGCCTTGCGGCATTGCTGGCCTGGAGGCTGTGGTATGAGCTGATGGGGTTGCTGGGACGGCTGCCGGGGCTGTTGACAGAGTTGAATGGCTGGGCAGAACAGGCGGAGGTATGGCTTTATCGTCTTTTTGTGGCGCTGCCTGCGGAACTGCGGGAGCCAGCCAGACAAGCGGTGGAAGAAGCGGTCCGGGGCATTCTGGCATTTCCGTCCTGGGCAGGGGAGACCCTGGCAGAAGGGGCGGGCGGACTGCTGACTGCACTGCCGGCCGCAGGGCTGTTTCTGTTTACTGCCTTCCTGGCGACTTATTTCCTCATGGCAGGCCGCCCCGGTCTGCAAGCGGCCGCCCAACAGCTGCCGACGGCGTGGCAGGAACGGATGAAACGCTGGCAGCGGGCAGCGTCCGGAGCGGCAGGCAGTTGGCTGCGGGCCCAGGGAATTCTCATCCTCCTTACCTTTGGAGAACTCTCTGTAGGCCTTTTGGTGCTGCGGGTGGAGCCGGCACTGCTGCTGGCTGGGATGATTGCCCTGGTGGATGCACTGCCCATTTTCGGAAGCGGAGTAGTGTTGCTGCCCTGGAGTCTGGTTTCTCTGTTGGCAGGAAGGACACCCTTAGGCCTGGGGTTGCTCCTTCTTTATGGAGTGGTCACACTGGTTCGGGGGGCACTGGAACCACGCTTGCTGGGGAAACGTATCGGGTTGCCGCCCCTGGTGTCGCTGGTCAGTATGTATGTGGGATTTCAGATCTTTGGTGTGGCAGGTATGATCCTGATGCCGGTACTGACTATGATTGCCTGGCAGATCTGGCTGGACCGGGATGTGGTGATGGATAAGAAAGAGGGACGGCCTTGAAGCCGTCCCTTGCACGCCTTATCATGAAGAACTCAGCGCTGCCCGATGCAGAAGAAGGTGAAATCACCGGTAGCCAGCAGAGCTCCGCTTTCATCTGTGATTTCAACATCAGCCTGACAGGTACTGCGGCCCCGGTGTCGGACCACGGCCCGGGCGGTTACGGTACCGCTGCGGGCGGAACGGATGAAATTCAGGCCCCCGTGCAGGGTGACGTAATTTCTTCCATCGGTACGGCAGGCGGTTCCGCAGGCGCTGTCAGCCATCGTATAATAGGCACCGCCATGAAGCAGGCCGTAAGGATTCAGGCTGTCTGGTCCCAACGTGAGTACAGACTCGCCGTGGTCTGGACCGGAAGAGCTGGAATGAATGCCGTTGAAAAGTGCAAATGCGTTAGGCAAAAGTGCGTTGGTGGTGTTTTCCATGGGGGTCTCCTTATGCTAGAATGATTTGACCGTGCTCAATGGCCTGTACAGTGGCCAGGGCTTCGACCCGGATTCCCATCCGACGCAGGACACGGCCGCCCTCCCGCATGGACTTTTCGATAGCAACGCCCACACCTGCGACTTCTCCACCCGCTTTGGATACCAGCTCCAGAAGGCTGAGCATGGTCTGTCCGTTAGACAGGATGTCGTCGACCAACAGAACCTGATCCTCTTCGGTCAGATATTTCTTGGATACCCGCAGGGTGTAGGACTTGTCCAGAGAAAAGGAGTGGGTGTCCGCAGAGTAAACGTCAGGATCGATGTATCCGGTTTGAAATTTTTTGGCGTAGATCACCGGCACACCCAGCGCCCGGGCGGTAAAGCAGGCAAGGGCGATTCCGGAACTTTCTGCTGTCAGTACTTTTGTAATGTGCTGACCACGGTATCGCTTGGCAAGGGTGGCGCCCATACGCTCCATCAATTCCATATCCATGCAGTGGTTGAGGAACATATCCACATGGATAATGTCGCCTTCTCCCACGATCGCTTCGCTGAGTATGCGTCGTTTTAGTTCTTCCATGATCTCCTCCTGCATATATTGCCAGGTTGCTTACATACAGCACTGATTATATCTTATTTCATACCTGGCTGCAATATTGACAAGCGAACAAAAATGAGGTATCTTATACATTACGGCGCCAAACCAGATAGTGTTGGCGAAGTGGATTTAGAAATGCAGCGGTATCGAAGCGGTCATAACGGGGCTGACTCGAAATGGATGGGGTCTTAGGTCGCTTTGTCCGCGAGAAGTGATTGATTTTCAGCTGTTTCCAGTCTTTTTACTCACTTATCCCTGCGTAGTTCTCTCCAACAGTTCTCTCCAATTCTCTCCCGAATGAGGATGGAGCGCCTGTGGGAGTGACCGATTTGGAGATGTACCCAAGTGGTTGAAGGGTCCGCACTCGAAATCATGTTTCCACTTTGGAAGTCCAAACTGCCGAAAAGCCAGTAACCATGCGGGTTTGCGGGCAAGTTCAAATCGTGAATTGGGGTCTGTTCTATCCTGTTGTTCTTCCCAATTTCCACGGCTTGAATTTTGCGGGAAAATGGCTATAATGAGAGCAGCCATCTGACGGCCACTTTGAGAGGTGTATTTTGGGGTTCCGTAGTTACCGCTATCGTCCCTGATTTACCGTCATCATCCAAGTTGGTGTAATGATTCGAAATCAGGTTTCCTATGCGGAGTGCCAAACGGCTGAAACCCTTGGAACCATGCGGGTTCCAGCCGAGTTCAAATTGAATAATGTTGCTTGTTCTATCCTGTTGTTCTTCCCGATTTCCACCGGCTGAATTGGTCGGCGGGTCGGGACCAGGGATATAACATAAATTTGGAGATGTACCCAAGCGGTTGAAGGGTCCGCACTCGAAATGCGGTAGGTCGGCTCAAAACCGGCGCGAGAGTTCGAATCTCTCCATCTCCGCCATGAGGTCTGCCAGCGAAAAGCTGGTAGACCTCTTTCTTTTTTATGGAGAAACCGCCGATAGGTTTTGCAGCATGGGCGCCACAATGTCCTGCTCAATGGCTGCGGCGGATTGTTTTTTCGTGGCATATTGCAGATGCCCGTAAATATCCACCGTTGTTGAGATCTCACTGTGTCCCAGCCACTCCTTTACCTGTTCCATCGGAACACCGTTGGCCAGCAAAAGCGAGGCACAGGTATGGCGAAGATCGTGGAAACGAATGTGCCGTAAATTGTTCTTGGCAAGCAACTTCCCAAAGGTCGAGGACACATAGTTGGGTTTAATAAGATTGCCGATCACATCGACACAGACATATCCCAGATATTCTTTGTTGTAGGAACGCCCGCACAGCTTGCGATTTTCTTCCTGCTGTTTCTTGGCCTCCAGCAACCGCTCTTTCAAAAAAGGAATCAATGGATAAGTCCGCAGACTGGATTTGTTTTTTGCCTTGTCCTTCTTAATCGTGACCCGTTCTCCCTTTACATTGCAAGTTGTTACCGTATGCCGGATGGAGAAGCAGTTATGGTTGAAGTCAAAGGCACTCCATTTCAGACCGATAACCTCACTGCGGCGCAGGCCGTAAAAAGCAGTCAGAAGAACTACCAGTTCGATCTTATGCCCCTTGATGACTTCAAACAGATTCAGGACTTCCGAATCCAGGTAGTAGTCACCCTTGAAGGGTTCAGGCTTGGAAATGATAATCCGGTCAGCCGGATTGCTTGGAATCAGATTTTTGTCAACCGCATAATTCAACGCCCCATGAATCAGAGCGTGGTAATGCTTAACGGTGGTCGGCTTGACCCGTTCCAATTCTTTCTCATAAAAAGCGAGAATATCTTGTTTGGTAAGGTCACAAAGGGCGACAGGATGCTCTTGGAAATACGGGGCGATGGGGTTATTAAGCTGCTGTTCGTATCCCGAATAGGTCGAGAGTTCGATGGGCTTGCTGTCCATCACCCGTCCGGTAGCAGACTTGTACTTGTACTCAAGCCACTGGTACAGGAAATCCACAAAGGAAATCTCTGCGGATGACGGGCCAGACGGAGAAGCCGACTGCTGTGAGGCCGCAGCCTCCTGAAGCAGCTTTTCCGTCCATTCCTTTCGGATGGTGGGAAGCATATTGTTTGCCCAGGTCTTGTTACCCTTAACTTTCTTATGGGTGGGAATCCATTTGGGCTTTCTCTTACCGTTTTCATCGGTAAGGTTTAGAACCCAATAGAGATACCCTTTTTTCTCGGCCACATGGCCGGAGATTAGTTTGCTGTTTTCTTGCAGGTGTACCGCTGGCATACTGATCTGTTCCTCCTTTTGCGGTATTGAGTTCACCTACCAATGACACCTTTATTGTATCATCGGACAGAACAAAACTCCAGGTAAATCCGCGTCAGAATTGTTAACTTTCTGCGTCTATCCGGTGAAGATCGACACCATAGCCTGCTACTCTGCAAAAGTGGAGCAGGTGATTTTCAAATAACGAAGAATGTGGGCTTTGGGGATGCGATAAGCCCGTCCAATTTTCAGGTACTCAATTTTCCTGTCTTTAAGTAACTTGTACCCGGTTTTTGTACTGACGCCAAGCGCCTCACACATTTGACCAATGTCCATCACATCAGGGTAGTCTTTTAACATCAATCGGTAGGCATCTCTGGGAGAGAGTAGGCCGCCGTCATTTTCATACATTGTGAGTCCTCCTTTCGTTGGGGTATCCTATGCCGATGCTGATTGCCAGGGCTGCATCTATCTCCAGCATTTTTTCTTTGCTGATACGCCCAATGTAACCACGGAGCCGCTGCCGGTCTATTGTCCGCAGTTGTTCCAACAGAAGCAGAGAGGTAGGCGCAAGCCCCGGCACATTCTCAAGTAGGATATGGGTAGGCAGACTGTTCTTCGCTTTTCTGCTGGTGATGGCTGCCGCAACAACGGTAGGACTAAAGTGATTCCCCACATCATTTTGGATAACAAGGACAGGGCGGATGCCGCCTTGCTCGGAGCCGACCACCGGGTTCAGGTCTGCATAGAACAGATCGCCACGCCGGATAGCCTTTCGCATAAGCTGACCTCCTGAATATTAAGTAAGCCGGAAACAGGGCAGGCCATAAGACCTGCCCCATTTCCGGCGAAATATAAAATCCGATTTGTTTTCTTGCTATGTGCCATTTGTCCTTGACACCCCGCACATATTGGGAAGTCATCAGCGGCCAGCAGCGAACCGGCCCACGGGAATCTCACCCCTCCGAGGATCTCTCCGAGCTGCCCCCATTGCGTGATCTGTGGCTGGACAGGAGTACCATTATACCCCTTTCCGATCATGGCCGCGCCGGGTGCTGCCCGGTTTTTACAGGCTGCCGTTACTCGCTCATACGGGACAGGATTGTATGCAAGACCAATTATGATAATCAGGTGGGATCTGCTCATCATGTCCGTATATCATGGCGCGGCCCCTGAATCGGCTTTTGCTCCTCGCACTGGAAAGGGGGATGTTACTGATGAATGAGTATGTGGTTGTCAACGCCTCATGAAATGCCATCACAGCTGAGAATGAAAATATAGTCTGTGCGTTAACCGAAGGATTTGCTAAACTGAATACAGCAGGCGTAGTCCGGTTGCACCTTGGTGGATTT
>NZ_NFHC01000010.1:0-101249 GCF_002161245.1 Flavonifractor sp. An9 | reverse complement strand
GTCCTGGGGGGCACGGAAATCGAAGGGAGTCCAGTCCGTGCAGGGGGAGGGGAGGGTCAGCTCCGCCCCGTCCTGGGTCTGGCCGTGGCAGAAGGCCTCCTTCTCCCCGGCAGACAGGTGGAGGTCGCCCATGCCCAGTTCCATCCGGACCCTGCCGGTGTGGTCGGCGGTGAGGGCGGCGATGGGGCAGAGCCGGGACTCGTTGAGGACCTCCAGCGTAATGATTTCTCCCGGTTCGGCCCGGAAGGTGTAGGTTTTGGTGTGGGCGTAGCGGGCTGTCTGGTTGTGGTACAGGGCCTGGCCCTGTCTGCCAAGGGGAGCACCGTGGAGGGCCAGGTCGGCCACCGGGCCGAAGGTGCGGCTGTGGACCAGCATGGCCCGGGAGGCGGCGGTGTTGAACCAGCCCCGGTCCAGCACCGGCTCCGGCTCGCAGGCTCCCAGGAAGCGCCACTTGCCCTCGCACAGCACCTCCACCCAGGCGTGGTTGTCGTCGCAGTGGGACCAGCGGGGGGCGTACACCTGCCGGGCGGCCAGACCCACAGCGCGCAGGGCGGACACCAGGAAGGCGGACTCCTCCCCGCACCGGCCGCTGCCGCAGCGGTATACCGTCAGGGGGGAGGCGGTGCGGTCGTCCTGGGCCTGATAGCTGGCCTGTTCATGGCACCAGCGGTTGACCTCCAGGGCGGCCTCCTCCTGGGACAGGTCCTTCACCCGGTTCCACAGATGGCTGTAAAACAATGCCCGGTGGTCGGACAGATCCTCGTCGTTGACCCGGGGGCAGAGGACGTACTGCTGGTAGGCCTCCCGGCTGAGAGAAGCGCACCAGGGGACGGTCTGGCGCAGCATATGGCTGTGGGCGGCGAAGGCCTCAAACAGGGACTGGGGGTAGCTGTCCCAGTCCTCCGGCAGGGCCTGCCGGATAAAAGTCAGTTCCTGATCCATATGATCCACTCCTTTGGAATGGGGCTATGATATCACATTTCTTTGTGGTATCATAGCCCCAGATAAGAAAAGAAGGTGTTGCCATGATTCTGGAAGTGTGCTGCGGCTCGGCAGAGGATGTGCTGATTGCCGCACAGGCCGGCGCCGACCGGGTGGAGCTGAATTCCGCTCTGTTTTTGGGGGGACTGACTCCCTCCATGGGGGCCATGGAGGTTGCCCGGCAGGTGTCCATCCCCATTATGGCCATGGTGCGGCCCCGGGAGGGGGGCTTCTGCTACAGTGAGGCGGAGTTTGCCGCCATGCTGGCCGACGCCCGCGCCCTGCTGGCAGCAGGGGCGGACGGCATCGTGTTCGGCTGTCTCCACCCCGACGGCAGGGTGGATAGGGCCCGGTGCGCCGCCATGCTGGAGGTCATTGGGGAGAAGGAGAGCGTGTTCAGCCGGGCCATCGACGTGGTGCCCGACTGGCGGGAGGCTCTGGACGTGCTGATAGAGCTGGGGGTGACCCGGGTCCTCACCAGCGGTCAGGCCAGTTCCGCCCCGGCGGGGGCGGACACCATCCGGGCCATGGAGGAGTATGCCGCCGGACGCATCCAGATTCTGCCCGGCTGCGGGGTGAAACCGGACAACGCCGCCGCCCTGCTAGCGGCCACCGGCTGCCATCAGCTCCACGGCTCCTTCAAGACCAGCCGGACCGACATCTCTGCCACCCACAACCCGGCGGTGTCCTTCTCCGGCGGGGTATGTCCCCCGGAGGAGCAGGTGCCGGTCACCGACGCCGCTGCCGTCCGGGCGGCAGTGAGTGCCCTGGGCAAATAAAAAAGAGGTGTGCCCCATGTCTGTGGGGCACACCTCTTTTCAGCTCATACGGGAAAAATGCTCGATGGCCTTGGCGAATTCCGAGATGGTGCGGTCGGCGTCGCCGTGCTCGATGCCGTCCCGGACACAGTGGTTGAGATGACCCTCCAGCACCACCTGGCCCACCTTGTGCAGGGCACTTTTGGCGGCATTGATCTGCATCAACATCTCCTCACAGGGCACGTCCTCGTCTACCATCCGGTCAATGGCGTTGAGCTGGCCGATGATTTTCTTTAAGCGGCGGTGCAGATTGTCGGCGTCCATACACTGTCTCATGGGCGCTCCCCCTTTCTGTGATGAAAAGGGCTGCTGCGTCCGGCAGCAGCCCTTGACTGGATTCAGCTACGTTCCTCAAAACTGGCGCCGCAGTTGCGGCAGTTGACGGTGATCTTCCCTTTGCCCCGGGGCACCCGCAGATACTGCCCGCAGTTGGGGCATTTGAAATAGCGGTGATCTTTGTCCCGGTGGATGGTGCGCCGCATTTTGAACCAGCGGATGAACGGCCCGAACAGGGCCAGAAACCGGGCGTTTTCCGCCCGACGGCGGTCAATGCGGCGGGAGAACATCCGAAACAGGTTCCACAGCAGCACTGCCAGCGCCAGCCAGGAGACCCATGCCATATGGGGCAGCGCCGATATGAAAATCAGCACCACATACAGGAAAAGCAGGAAAAAGGAGAGGTGATCGCTGCCATACCGTCCGTACATCAATTTTCGCAAAAAATTCATGAGCATGAAATACGGTCGTCTCCTTTGACGTAAGAATTGGGTGCACTTTTGATGTCTATATGATAGCGCCTGCGGCTTTTTTCGTCAAGGATACAACCGTAAACATTTCATGAACGATGGACCGACGGAGAAGGCAGTACTTGCGGTTTGGAGAAAAAACCGCTATACTGACGGTATCAAATGAGAAGTGACACAAAGGAGGGTCCCCATGGGCCGCATCGACAAGGAAAATTACTATCTGGACATCGCCCAGACTGTGGCCGAGCGGGCCACCTGCCTGCGCCGCTGCTACGGCGCGATCCTGGTAAAGAGCGACGAGATCATTGCCACCGGCTACAACGGGGCTCCCCGGGGCCGGAAAAACTGCGTGGATCTGAACTACTGTACCCGGGAGGCCCTGAATATCCCCTCTGGGGAGCGGTATGAGCTGTGCCGCTCGGTCCACGCCGAGGCCAACGCCATCATCTCCGCCGCCCGGAGCGAGACCATCGGGGCCACCCTGTACATGGCCTGTGTGGACCCCGCCACCGGGGAGCTGATCCCCAACTCCACCTCCTGCTCCATGTGCCGGCGGCTCATTATCAATGCCGGTATCCAGCGGGTGGTCATCCGCAACACCAAGACCGACTATTCCGTGGTCCATGTGGAGGACTGGGTCCGGGAGGACGACTCCCTGCCCCAGACCTGAGACGGAAAGGGGAATATGGACAGGCAAAGGGCCTGCTGCAATGGTGCAGCAGGCCCTTTTTAACGGAACAGACGGTCAGCCCTCTTCTTCCGGCGGCTCCACAGTCATGTAAATGTAGGAGGAGCTGTAGTCGTTGTAGTCCTCCTGGCTCTCCGTATAGTAGCCGATGAACAGGCCCTCTTCATCATAATAGGACCGGCAGTTCTCGTAGTAGGAGTTTTCCCGGAAGAGGGCGATAAAGTCCTCCCTGAGGGTGTGCTCTTCCCCCAGGTTGGGGGACAGAAAGGGAACATCCGCCGAACGGAGGGCCTGGTTCAGGCGGGCCAGATCTGCCTTTGCCTGAGCGATGTTGTCCTCCTTGGAGGCATTGACGTCGATGTCCAGGGAGTAGGTAATTTCCTCCACCACGCCGTCGTTGTTCACCGTGGCGGACAGGTAGGACTGGGTGTCGTTGTCCTCATGTTCCAGATAACCCGTTACGCGGTACCCGTAATCTTTGTAATACTCCATGGGGTCGTCGGCATATGCGCGGTCACAGGAGGCTTCAAAAACCTGCTCCAGCTTCTCCAGTACCACCGCCGCCCGGGCCGCGCCCTCCCGGCTCTCCCGGACTGCCTGCACGTAGTAGGGTGTCGCTACGGCCAGCTGCAGGACCAGCGGAACCAGGATGATGACCGCCACCCGCAGCTTGACGGAGGGCAGCTTCATGCCCAGAGCTTCTGCAATGCGCTTGGCGCTTTTCCGGATTTCAAACAGGATGCTCACAATGGCGTGCAGTCCGATGAGTCCGCCCACGGCAGTGCTGATGTCGCCCGCTGTCTTTACCCTGTCGTCGTCGGAGCGGGACATGAGCCGCCCGGCGGCGATGGCGGTGTTGGCGGCCAGTACCTCCGCCGAGCGGTCGGTGTAGGATAGATAGGTGTGGGCCTTTTCCTGAATGACCTCCCACTTTTTTCTTCTGACTCCCCATATGACGCTGACACCCTGAAATAAAAACAGGACCATATAGATCAGAAGAATGGCAATTGCCACATAGGCTACCTCCATGCTGGAACCGGACAGGTGAAACACCACGCTTCGGATCATGTCCAGAAAGATCCAGATAAACATGGACAGCAGGCCTGTACACAGATAGGCCGCCGCCGTCACAGGACGGGTATAGTACTTCTTGATGGTGCGGATTTCTTTTTCCGTCATAAGTTCACATCCTCGTTTCGGCGGGGGAGGCGTGTTTGACGAAACGGACGGTGAGGGTCTCTCCGTCTACCGAGAAGCCCACCTCCACCCCGCCGAAGGCCATGCCGTACACCCGGTCGGGGTCGTGCTGATAGGAGGGCCGGGGGTCCCGGGACAGCACCCCGATGAGCGCCTCCCGCTTGTCCTCCGGTACCTGGGAGAGCAATTCCGGAGGGAACTCCACCTCCAGCACCTTGCCCCCCACGTTGCCGGTAAAGCCCCCCAGCGCCTCCGGATGGGCATCGGCGTAGGGCAGATAGGGCTTGATGTCCAGGATGGGGGTGCCGTCCATCAGGTCGGCCCCTGATACCACCAGCACGGTACCCAGTTTGGGGTCCTTCTGGATGGACTCCAGTTTGACGCAGGACAGGCCGATGGCGTTGGGCCGGAAGGGGGAGCGGGTGGCGAACACCCCCATGCGAGTATTGCCCCCCAACCGGGGAGGCCGCACTGTGGGGGACCACTTGTCCCGCACTGCCTCAGAAAACTGCCAGATGAGCCAGATGTGGGAGAATTCCTCCAGTCCCCGCAGGGCGTCCGGGTTGCGGTACTCGGGCTCAAAGACGATGGTGGCCTTCAATTCCTCCACCAGCCCGCTCTGCCGGGGGATGCCGAACTTGGTGGGGAAGTCGCTGCGGATGCGGGCGATGATATGCATGGGGATCATTTGCTTCCCTCCTGTGCCTTTTTCAGGGCGGCGGCCACCGGCCGGGACGGGGTAGACCGGTTGTTGCGGGCCAGGATGGCGGCGATCTGCCCGCCTACCTGCTCCACCTCAGCCTTGAAGGTGGTGGCGGACAAACGCAGGGCTCCGTGGCCCAGAATGATGAGCTGCTCCGCCCCGTCGGAGGTGGCTACCCGCACCTGGTGGTGCTTGCCAATCTCGTAGGTGGTCCGCTCGATATAAGTGTCCGCCGTCTCCGCCTCTTTGGTATACACAACGTAAATGTTGTGGTATTTGAATACATCCTGTACATTGCGGGGCACCTTATAGGCGTCAAACACCAGGATGACCACGCATTTTTTGAAGCCCTGGTAGTTGCTCAGCAGGTCCATCAGCAGCTGCCGGGCGGCGTCCAGATTGGTCTGGGCCACCGATTTCAGCTCCTCCCAGGCGAAAATGATGTTGTAGCCGTCCACCAGCAGGTACTCCGGCCCCTTGTTCTGGGTCTGGACGTTGTACTTCCGCTCGTCCAGGCTGGTGCGAGCAGGCTTGGGCTGGGGCCGGAAGGAGTTGCGCTCCACCTTGCCGTAGGTGCGTTCGTAGATGGCCAATAATTCCTTGTCCTGCTCCAGGGACAGGCCGGGGGCGGAACTGCTCCGCCGTGCGGGGGAGGAGGGAGTCTCAGGCTCCTGGGGTGCGTCCAGGGACAGGCCGCTGTCCACATGGGCCATCTCCTTCACCTGGTCCCACTTCACGTTGTACCCTGCCCCGTGGGCGCAGAACACCGAGCCGGTGGGGTTATCCACATCCCGCTCCGGGTCGTAGCCCAGCTCCTCCACCACAGTTTGCTGGTCGTGGCAGGGGTAGTAGCCCTTCAGGGTGCAGCTCAGCCGCCCCATGCCTCTGGTGTAGGCGGCCACCTCGCTGCCGTAGTCCCGCAGCCCGGCCACCGGGGCGGAGCCGGTGAGGATGGTCAGCTCCCCCGCCGTCTCTGGGGGATCGCAGTCGCCACCCATCCGCTGGAGGTCGCTCATGGCCCGGCCCACCTGGGGGGCGGGCACTTCCAGCCGGAAGGAATACCAGGGCTCCAGCAAGACGCTCTCCGCCTCCATGAGCCCCTGGCGCACCGCCCGGTAGGTGGCCTGCCGGAAGTCGCCCCCCTCGGTGTGCTTCAGGTGGGCGCGGCCAGCCAGCAGAGTAATCTTTACATCGGTGAGGGGGGAGCCGGTGAGCACGCCGGGGTGGGCCCGCTCGGCCAGATGGGTGAGAATGAGCCGCTGCCAGTTGCCGTCCAGCACATCCTCGGGGCAGGCGGTGGCCAGTACCACGCCGCTGCCCCGCTCTCCCGGCTCCAGCAGCAGATGGACCTCGGCATAGTGGCGCAGGGGCTCGTAGTGGCCAACACCGATGACGGGAGAAGCAATGGTCTCCCGGTACACGATGCCCCCCTGTCCGAAGGTCACGTCCATGTTAAACCGCTCGGCAATAAGCCTCTGCAAAATCTCCAGCTGGACCTGGCCCATAAGTTGGATGTGGATTTCCTTTAACCGTTCGCTCCATACCAGATGGAGCTGGGGGTCCTCCTCCTCCAGCTGGCGCAGCTTCTGCATGGCGGTGACCGGGTCCTGGCCCTCGGGCAGGATCACCTGATAGGTGAGTACCGGCTCCAGAGCGGGGGGCGCACCCTCCGCCTCAAAGCCCAGGCCCTGCCCGGCGGCGGCGGAGCCCAGCCCTGTGACCGCCACCACGGACCCCGCCGGGGCCATGTCCACCGGCTGGAATTTCAGGCCGGAGTATACCCGCAGCTGGTCGGCCTTGTCGCTCCAGCCCGGGCCGTCCAGCACCGTCTTTACCTTCAGGCTGCCGCCGGTGATCTTCATCCAGGCCAGCCGGTTGTTCTGAGTGTCCCGGGAGATCTTGAAGATGCGGGCGCCAAACTCCTCGCCGTACACTGGCCGGGGGGCATATTGCTCTAGCCCCCGGAGGAAGTCCTCTACCCCCTCCAGTTTCAGGGCGGAGCCAAACCAGCAGGGGAAGAGCCTCCGCTGGGCGATGAGGGCGGTGAGGGCAGCGTCGGCAATGCTCCCCGTCTCCAGATAGTCCTCCAGCAGGGACTCGTCGCACAGAGCGGCCTGCTCACAGAGAGCCTCTTTGTCCCCCATATCCACGCAGCCCTCATCCAGCTTGCCCTTCAGCTCCCCCAGCAGAGCGGCCCTGTCCGCCCCTGCCAGGTCCATCTTGTTCACAAAGAGGAAGGTGGGTACCCCGTATCGCTCCAGCAGCTTCCACAGGGTATGGGTGTGACCCTGGACCCCGTCGGCTCCGCTGACTACCAAAATGGCGCAGTCCAGCACCGACAGGGTGCGCTCCATCTCGGCGGAGAAGTCCACGTGGCCGGGGGTGTCCAGCAGGGTGACCTCCAGATGCTCCAGAGGGAGCACCGCCTGCTTGGAGAAGATGGTGATGCCCCGCTCCTTCTCCATAGGGTCGGTGTCCAGAAAGGCGTCCCCGTGGTCCACCCGGCCCAGCTTTTTCAATTTTCCGCAGGTGTAGAGCAGTCCCTCGCTGAGGGTGGTCTTGCCTGCGTCCACATGGGCCAGAATGCCCACGACTAATTTTTCCATAGCTGCCGTCCTTTGCGGTATGATAGGATAGTATATCATGTCCGGGGGAGCGGGGCAAATAAAAAGGGCCCCGAAGGGCCCTTTTGGGAAGTTGGAATCAGCCTTTGGCGCCGTCGCCCATATAGGAGCTGTACAGCGGAGTGGGCAGGCCGAAGCCGCCGGCCACGGGCAAAATCTCGCCGGTGATGAAGGCGGCCCGGTCGCTGGCCAGGAAGGCCACGGCGTCGGCAATGTCCTCGGGACGGCCGGGACGGTTGAGGGGGACGTTTTTCAGGAACAGATCCAGGAAGGCCTGGGACATATTGTTCAGGGCCGCGTCGGTGGCGGTGAAGCCGGGAAGTACCGCGTTGCACCGCACTCCCTGCCGGGCGTACTGCACGGCGATGTCCTTGGTGAGGAAGTGGATGGCGGCCTTGCTGACGCCGTAGGCGGTGCGGCTCAGGTCGGGATAGAGGCCGCCCACCGAGCCGATGTTGATGATGGAGCCGCCGCCGTTCTTGGCCATGACGGGCACCGCCGCCTTGCTGGGCAGGTACACGCTCTTCAGGTTGGTGTTGACGATGCGGAAAAAGTCGTCGGTGTCGCCGGTTACCACGTCCAGATCGGTCTTGACGTCGGTGGCGCCGAAGTTGTTGACCAGAATGTCCAGCCGGCCCTCCTTCTTGGCCACCTCGTCCACCATACCGGAGTAACTCTCCTCGTTGGCGGCGTCAAAGTAGACCACCCCGGCCCGCCCACCGGCGGCGATGATCTCGTCGGCGATCTGCTGACCGGCGTCCATACGGCGCACGCCCAGATAGACAGCAGCGCCCTGGGCGGCCAGAGCCTTGGCGCAGGCCAGGCCGATGCCGCGGGTGGAGGAGGAGACCAGTGCGACCTTTTGTTCCAGTTCTTTCATGATGGTGATTCTCCTTTTTGAACCATATGGTATGATTAAGATACTATGATAATAGCACTATCCGCCGTTGGGCGCAAGCATTATTTTTTGGAGCGGATGCAACAAAAGTGCCCCCTCAGGGATGTTAGGGGCGAAAGGGGGGAGGGCAATGGCAGAGGAAACCGGCCTGCGGCAGGTGGTGGAGACCTACGGGAACATGGTGTACCGCCTGGCGCTGGCCCAGACCCACAGCGGCCATGACGCCGACGACGTCTTTCAGGAGGTCTTTCTCCGCTATCTCCGCTCCGCGCCGGACTTTCGGGAGGAGGAGCACCGGAAGGCCTGGCTGCTGCGGGTGACAGTGAACTGCTGCAAAAAATTCCACACCTCCTTCTGGCGGCGGCATACCACGGCCCTGTCCGAGGCCATCCCCGCCCGGACGGAGGAGGAGGGGGAGCTGCTCCAGATAATGGAGGGCCTGCCGGAGAAGTACCGGGCGGTGCTCCACCTCTACTACTACGAGGGCTACGCCACCGGGGAGATTGCGGCCATCCTGGGCCGCAGTCCCAACACCGTCCGCAGTCAGCTGGCCCGAGGCAGGGCCTTGCTGCACGACGCATGGAAAGGAGCGGAAGAGCTATGACGGAAGAGAACTATCGGGCGCTGTTTGACCGGGCGTCCCCCGGCCGGGATCTGGTGGAGGATACCCTGGCGGCGGCGGAGCGGCCCCGGCGGAAGAGCATCCCCGCCAAGCGGCTGGCGGCCGCCCTGGTGTGTCTGGCCCTGGTGCTGGGGGTGGGCAACTATCAGGCCCTGGCGGCGGGGGTCCAAAAGATCATCCGGTTCTTTGCCGGTGCCGGAGCGTCGGAGACCCCCGTCATGGTGGTGGAGGAGGCCGACCAGTGGACTGAGGGGGATTGGCTGTGCCAGCTGGACGGGGTGAGCCAGGGGGAGTGGCTGCTGCTGGAACTCTACCTGGTGAGCCCGGAGTTGGAAGAGCACCAACTGGCCACCCGGAAGCTCCAGGTCTACGCCGGGGACACCCCCCTGGAACAGGGGTGTCTGGTCTACTCCGAGTGGCTGCCCTACAACGGCTTTGCTCCCCAGGGCCAGGCGTGGGTGTCCCTCTCTGGCCTGGACTGTGGGCCGGAGGTGGCCTGGCGGGAGGATGGTTACCAGTCCCGGGTCCACATGGCCTTCCTCTATCGGCTGCCGGAGGAAACGCCCCGGGAGGTGACCTATGAGCTGCTGGACCTGGAGGCGGGCGGGTCCCGCACCGGATGGCTGGAACTCACCTCGGCGGAGACCCTGGCTGCCCACACGGACAGCCGGACCTTTGAGGAGGGCACGGTTACTGCCCTGGTCAGCCAGGATGGACGGCAGCTGTCGGTATATGCCCACCAGGAGGAAAACGACGACGGCCTGCTGCTGACGGGGGCTGCTCTCTTCCACCATCAGGTCACCTTTATCGGGGCCTCCGGGGAGCGTTACCCCGACGCGGGAGAGGGCTTCCGCAGCTTCACCTCCGGCCATGTGAACGTCCAGCTGGCCTCTGCCCCCGACTGGGTGGAGGAACCCATTGTGGCGGTGGAGATCGGGGCGATCAGGCTGGTCTATGAGCATGATACCTGGTGGGACGGTCCGGGAGGAGGCATCGTCCGAACCCAGGATGACGTGGTCTATGGGGACCTGAACTGGGTCATTGATCTAATATAAACCAAACGGGCCTGCTGCAGTTGCAGCAGGCCCGTTTCAGATTTTATCGGGTCCCCGGCCGGTAGGGGGTGAGCAGCCAGCCGGTCATGGGAGGCAGAGCCACCTGCCCGGCGGGCAGCTCCATGCCGGTCATCCAGTCTTTGGCGGCCCAGGGCAGAGTGATGAGCTCAGGAGCTTTGCCGATGTTGACGGCGGTGAGCACCGGCTGACCCTCCCCCTCCCGCAGGAAGGAGAGCAGCTTGCCCTCCGCCTTCCACCAGCGGATGCTCCCCCGGCGCAGGGCAGGCAGCTCCCTCCGGGCCTTGCCCAGGCTGGCGTACCAGCGGCGGAGCACGTCGTCCGCCATCTCCCAGCGGTAGGTCCGGCGGTTGAAGGGGTCCTCAAAGCCTTCAATGCCCGCCTCGTCCCCGTAATAGATCATGGGGGAGCCGGGGAAGGCGAAAAGCACCAGAGCCCCCAGCATCAGCTTGGACCGGCCCAGCAGATATTGCTCCGGGGTAAGGAAATAGGAGGAACGCCAGTCCTTGTCGTGGTCCTGGCCGTCCCCGCCGTAACCCAGCAGGGTGAGGATGCGGGGGGTGTCATGGGTGCCCAGAAAGTTCATGGCGGAGTGGAAGGCAAAGGGGGGATAGTTCTCCCGGATAGCCTCCATGGTGTTCTTGAAGTGGACGGCGTCGCCCCCCATCAGATAGCCCAGCAGGCTGTTGCGGAAGGGGTAGTTCATCAGGCCGTCGCAGTGGCCCCCCAGGATGTGCTTGCGGCGGACGCCGTAGGCAATCTTGGTGGAGCCGTCCTCCCACACCTCGCCGATGACCACCGCCTCAGGGTTGGTTTCCCGGACGGCCTGGTGGATGCCGTGGACAAAGTCGTCGGGCAGCTCGTCAGCCACATCCAGACGCCATGCGTCCGCCCCCGCCCGCAGCCAGCGGCGGACGATGCTGTTTTCATCCCCGAAGATATAGTCCCGGTAGGAGGGCTCCCCCTCGTTGACGGCGGGCAGGGAGTAGATCCCCCACCAGGAGTCGTACTGGTCGGGCCAGTGGGAGAAGTGGTACCACTTGTAGTAGGGACTGTCCTGGGACTGGCAGGCTCCGTTTTCCGGATAGGAGCCGTCCCCGTTAAAATAGCGGCTCACATAGCCCTGGTGGTTGAACACACCGTCCAGCATGATCTTCATGCCCAGCTTGTGGGCGGCGTCGCACAGGGCCTTGAAGTCCTCCTCGGTGCCTAGCATGGGGTCGATCTTCTCATAGTCGCCGGTGCCGTAGCGGTGGTTTTCCGGCGCTTCAAAGATGGGGCAGAAGTAGATGGTCTCCACACCCAGGTCGTGGAGGTAGGGCAGCTTTTCCATAACGCCCTTCAGATCGCCTCCGAAGAAGTCCCGGTTGCGGACCTCGCCGTTCTGGTCGGGCCGGTACTCCGGCTCCTCCCGCCAGCTGGTGTGGACGGTGCGGCCCCCGGGCATCCCGGTGGGATCGGGCACTCTGGTGCGGCGGAACCGGTCGGGGAAGATCTGGTAGGTGACCCCCTCCCCAAACCAGCCGGGCACCTGGTCGGTGCCGTCGTACACCGTCAGCTGATAGGGGCCCAGCTCCTCCTGGCGGCCGTCCAGCCCTTCCAGACGGAAGGAGTACCAGATCAGCCCCACATGGTCCCCGGTGTCCAGGATGACCTTGAGCACGTCCCGGTCCCCGTCAATGCCGTCCCAGGCCATGGGCAGCTCCAGCCGCCGCTCCTGAGAGGACTCAAAGTAGGCGATGAGCACCGCCTGGGAGAAGCCCTCCGTCCGGAGGGGGCGCAGGGTGAGGGATACCTGAGTGCCCGAGGGCACCGCGCCATAGGGCTGTTTATACCGGCTGTCCCGGCTGTCAAAGGTCATTGCATCCAGCAAAGAAAAGACTCCCTTCAGCGGATCAAGGTATTTTCTGTCCCAATGGATTCCATGGTATGCTCGCTGCCGAAGTAATAGTTCACGATCTCACCGGCGGCGCTGGCCAGGTTGGCACCGGAGGCGCCGCCCTCCACCACCATGGAGATGACGATCTCCGGATCGTCATAGGGGGCGAAGAGGACAAACACGGCGTTGGCGTTTTCATCGGCGGACACCTGGGCGGAACCGGTCTTGGCGCCCACTTCCACCGCCAGATTGCTCAGGTACTGGTCCACGGTGCTCTCCTCGTCGTTGGCCACCTCCCACATACCCTTCTTCACCGCCTCCACATAGGCGGGGTCCAGGTCCAGGGTTTCCACAGGCTGAGCCTCATACTCATACACTGTCTCGGAGAAGTCGCTGGATTTCACCGTCTTGAGCAGGTGGGTCTGGTAGCGGTTGCCGCCGTTGACCAGGGTGGCAATGTAGTTGGACAGCTGAAGCATGGTGATCTTGGTGTTGTCCTGACCGATGGCGGCGGACAGCAGGTTGCCGCCGTACCACTCCTGGCCCAGCATGGCGCTGGTTTCCGGGCCGGCTACATAGCCTTCCGCCTCGCTCAGTTCCAGGCCGGTTTTCTGGCCCAGGCCGAACATGGCGGCGTACTCGTCGATCTTATCAATGCCAAGCCGGTGGCCCAGAGTGTAGAAATAGATGTTGCAGGAGTCCCGCAGCGCGTCGGCCATGTTCTCCCAGCCGTGGGTGCCCCGGTATTGACGGTAGATCCAGCACTGGGGATGGTAGTCGCCGTAGGGATAGTGCTCCTCCTCAGGCAGCTGGAGAGAGCCGGTATCCTGGATTTCCTCGGTGGGGGTCACCAGCCCCTCCTCCAGGGCGGCAATGGCCACCAGAGGTTTGAAGGTGGAACCGGGATAGTAGATCTCGCTGGTGGCCCGGTTGACAAAGGGGTTGCGGGGATCGTCGGACACCGCTTTATAGGCCTCGGTGCTACTGTACACGGTGGACAGGTCGTAGGTGGGGTAAGAGGCCATGGCCAGAATGCCGCCGTCGTTGACGCTCTGCACGATGATGGCGCCCTTCTCCTTGGTGTCGGCCAGACTCTCGATGGTGTTGGCCAGCACCTCCTCCACCTTCTCCTGGAGCCGCAGGTCCAGGGTGGTCATGACATGGTTGCCCGGCTCGGGTTCCATAGCCTCGCCGGTCTCATCGTCCACCATCCAGCTCTCGCTGACCACCTTGCCGCTGGTGTTCATCTCCTGGATCAGGGTGCCCGACTTGCCCCGGAGGTAGTCCTCAAAGGCGGCCTCCATGCCGTCGATACCCACTTTATCATTCATATTATAGCCCTTGGCCTTGTAGGTCTCCCAGTTTGCGCTCTGAATGGAGCCCACCCGGCCCAGAAGATGGGCGGCGCTGGTGGTGTTGTACTGCCGGACGGTGGTGGCGGAGATATTCACGCCGGTGAGACTCCGCTCTTTCACGGCTGAGATCACGTCGATATCCACATCCTGGGCGAAGATATACTCGGTCTGCTTCACGTTCTGGCTGCGGAGATTGAGCTCGTACAGCACGCCGATGAGGGCACGGGCGTTGGCGTCGGAGAGAGACTCGTCAATGAGAAAGTACTGCCGCAGGCCGTCGATGACCTCTTCCGCCGTGGGGCCCTCTCCCAGGTCAGCCACGCTGGAGGCGGCGGCCAGGTCGTCGCTGTCCCAGCGGTTGGGCAGGATCTTGTCCCCCAGAGGCAGGGCGTTCAGCAGAGATCCCAGGTAGCTGAATTTGACCTTTCCCTCGCTGTTGGTGTACACCAGGGCGTTTTCGTCGGTGTAGGTAAAGGGGGCGTCCCTGGAGATGGGCAGGGTATCGGTCCATTCCAGATCATTTTCCCGGCAGATGGTGATGAGCTCCAGCAGATTGGCGTTGCGCTCCGCCTCCGCCCCCATGAGGGAGGAGTTGAGGGTGATCTCATAGGTGGCACGGTTGCCCACCAGAGAGCGGCCGTACCGATCCAGGATCTCTCCCCGGGCGGCCTCCACGGTCACCGTGTTGGCGATCTTTACCGTGGAAGCGGCCCGGTATTCATCGCCCTTAACGATTTGCAGATTGTAAAGGACCATGACAAAGCCAATCAACAGCAATGCCAGAAGGATGGAAATAATCAGGGTACGGATGTTGAATTGCTTGCCTTCCACGAGTTCAGGTCTCCTTCCGGGGTCAGGGGCGAATGCGAACGGTCGTTTTGTGGTAGAAGTTGGCCACCGCCTGGTTGACCCAGATGGCGGGGTCTTCCTTCAGGTCGCCGTTGAAGAGCAGATCATTCAGGTTAGCCGGCACGTCCAACGGCTTCAGTACCACATCGGTAACGGTGGGGTCCTCCAGCAGAGGCAGGCGGTCCACCTGCTGCTGCCAGTAGTATTCTGCCGAGCCGTCGGCCAGGGCGGCGGCGGTCCGGCCGGCGGTGCTCATGTCGTAGTAGTGGTAGTAAACAGTGGTGAAAGCCAGCAGGGCCAGCAGCACCGGCACGGCCACCCAGGCCCGGCGCAGCACCTTCTCCCCACCGGCCAGCCGGGGCAGCACTGCCCGGCGAATCCAGCCCAGCCAGTACCACAGGTTGGAGGTCACCAGCCAGAAGAAGGAATAAAACACGATGCTCCGCAGCCGCTCCGGTCCTGCCTCCCCCAGGGCATAGAAGTGGGGGGCGTTCTGGGCGGCGAAGAGGAGAAAGGTAAAGACCGAAAAGACCACAGGCAGGGGGAAGGTGAACTTCACCTTGCCGGTGAGGGCCCACAGCAGGGGGATCATCAGCAGGAATACCAGCAGAATGGGCCAGCTGAACCACTCCAGCACATCGGCCCATGCCTGTTCAATGGAGCGGCACACCGCGTCCACCACCCCGATGGGGGGCGCCACGGTGGCCTGCCGGACCTGGTTGCCGGGGGCGACCACGCTGATCAGGAAGCCAGCCACCAGCACCGCCGTGGGGATCAGGGCGGGAAGGAACTTTTTCCGATCCTTCCACAGAAACCACAGCAGGAACAGTCCGCACAGCAGGGTGCCCAGCAGCGCGGAGACATAGTTGCTTCCGCCCACCATCAGGGCGGCCAGTACGCCGGGAATCACCGCCCACAGGGTCTGCCGACGGGTGAAGGCCAGCTTGAGGGCCACCAGCCGCTCAATCAGCAGCAAAAAGATGCCGTAGGTAAAGGTGTAGTATACCGCGCCGTTCCACCAGTAGAAGGTGTCCTTGGGGGACTCTACGAACTGGATGGACAGCAGCAGAATGGGAACGGCCAGGAAAATGACCTGCCGCCAGGTCCCCCCCAGAGCCCGGCACACCAGGGTATGGGCCAGCTTAAAGGTGCCGATGCACAGGGAGGCCAGCATGACCACCGGGGTGAGCCAGTAGAGGAAGGGCGAAAAGGTGAGGGGGGTGAGGGTCATCATGCCAATGGCGGAGAAGGTGCCCTGCCACCCTGTGTAGCACCTTACAATATACTTCCAGCTGCCCACCAGAGGAAATTTTCCCTTGAGCAAAGACTCATGAGACAAAAGGGCGTAGCTGTAGTCGTCGGCAGAGGGCCAGTCGTACCGGCCCAGCAGCAGAATGGGGATCAGGCTGATCACCAGCAGAGCCAGCAGCAGCCAGGGCCCGTATTTTTTCCAGGCCGAATGGATACCTTGCATCGTTATTCTCTCTTTTCCTATAGAACGGTTTTCTTGGGGACCCGGTGAAACACCCACAGGAAGAGAGCGTATACCGGAAATACAAATACCATGGACCAGGCGATCTCCCGCCCGGCCAGGGACAGCATGGCGGGCAGAGCGGCGGTGCCGGCCAGCAGCCGGGTAAGGATACGTACAGCATCGATACACACCAGGGCCAGCAGGGAGCACAGCAGGCAGCCCACCAGATTCTGCCGCAGCACATACTGGGCCAGCGCCCCGGCGCCGAAGCCCAGCAGACACAGGCCCAGAGTCATGGCGCCGTCGGGGTTGAAATAGACCGCGTCGCACAGGATGCCTACCCCCAGGCCGAACCCGGCGCCGGCAACAGTGCCCTCCAGCACCGCTACGGCGATGGCGGCCAGGGGCAGGAGCATGGGGATCACCCCAAACAGGGGAAAGCGGTTGAGGATATAGACCTCACAAAACCACACCGGCAGCAGGGCCAGGGCATATACACCCCACTTGATGAAAAAATCCTGTCTGGTCACAGGGTACGTTCCTCCTTCAGGGTCTACTCCACAATGGTAAAGTCCTTGATGACAAAGACCTGCTGGAGGTTGCCCAGGTCAGTCTCGGGGACGATGACGGCATAGTCGGTCATACCGGAGGCGTCGGTGCGTACCTCCTCCACATGGCCGGCCACCAGCCCGGAAGGATAGACGCCGCCCCGGCCCGAGGTGGTCACCAGGTCGCCCGACATGAGCTGGCTGTTCTCCGGCAGGTAGGTCAGCTTCAGCTTGCCCTCGCCCATGAGGGCCAGGTCGCCCTCCAGAATGGCGGCGCCGCCGGTACGGACCAGCTGACCGCCCATCTCGGTGTTGGCGTCAATGAGGGTGCGGACGGTACACCAGTTCTCGCCCACCTCGGCCACGATACCCACCAGATTCCAGTATTCGTCCACCACGCAGTCATCCACTTCGATCCCCTGAGCAGAACCTTTACTCAGGGTGAGGGTGGACTCCCAGTTGGAAGTGGAGCGGGCGGTGACCATGGCGGCCTCCTTGGTGAACTCTTTGCCCTTGGGGGTGAGTTCCAACAGGTTGTACAGCCGCTCGTTCTCCTGGATGGCGGCCTCCGCCTCCCGGATCTTGGCCTGCAGTTCGGCGTTCTCCTTCTTCAGATCCGCCAGCTCGGTCTTCATCTGCTCCAGCTCAAAGGCGTCGGAGTAGCGCTCCTCCGCCCAGTTGGTGACGGCGCTGATGCCGTTGCGGACCGGGGTGGTGATGAAATTGACAAAGTTGGCCACCGGGTTGGCCTTGCCTCCCAGCAGCATGGAGACTACCGTCGTCACCAGTGCCAGCAGGATGGCGGCGATCAATATCAAAAGTCCGTTGCGCCGGAAAAAGTCCTTCACGCCTGCATCCAGCCTTTCTTACCGTGCTGCGGCCAGGGCCATACAGTCCATGCCCAGCTGTCCCAGGATCTGACCCAGACGGCACACCGGCAGACCCATCACATTATAATAGTCGCCGCTGATGCCCTCAATGAACAGGGCCCCGTAGCCCTGGATGCCGTAGGCCCCCGCCTTGTCCATGGGCTCGCCGGTGGCGATATAGGCCTCGATCTCCTCAGCGGTCAGGGAGCGGAAGGTGACGGCGGTTTCCTCCCACTGGCTGAACACCTGCTCTCCCCGCAGTACGGTGAGGCCGGTGTATACCTGGTGCCGGTTGCCCGACAGCAGGGAGAGCATCCGGAAGGCCTCCTCTTTGTCGGCAGGCTTGCCCAGCACTACCCCGTCCAGGGCCACTACCGTGTCGGCGGCAATGACCACCGTATTGGGGTCGGCCTGGGCGGCCACCGCCTGGGCCTTTTCCAGGGAGATCTGCCGCACCAGCTCCGCCGGAGGCAGGTCCCGGTCCATGTGCTCGTCAATGTCGGGGGTGACGATGCGGAAATCCCGCACCCCCATCTGCTCCAGCAGCGCCCGTCTCCGGGGGCTTTTGGAGGCCAGAATGATATCCATGCGATTTTCGTTCCTTTCCATTATTGCCCGGTGGAGCCAAAGCCACCTGTCCCCCGGCCGGTGGCGTCCAGCTCGGCCGTCAGCTCCAGCTGGGGCAGTACCACCGGGGTCACCACCAGCTGGGCGATCCGGTCGCCGGGGTGGATGGTGTAGGGCTCCTCAGACAGATTGGTGAGCCCCACCATGATCTCACCCCGATAGTCGCTGTCAATGACACCCACCCCGTTGGACAGGGAGATGCCGTGCTTGATGCCCAGCCCCGAGCGGGCGAACACCAGAGCCACATACTCCGGCCCCGGCAGGGCGATGGCAATGCCGGTGGGGATCTTCACCAGCTGCCGGGGTGCGATGATGATATCTTCCTCGATGCAGGCAGACAGGTCCATACCGGCGGAGCCGGCGGTGGCCCGGCTGGGCCAGGGCAGGTCCCGGCCGATTCTGGGGGACACCGCTTTGATTCTCAGCTTCATCTATGGTTACTCCACATCTCGATAATAAAGACCACGGGTATACTCGTTGGGGCTCCAGCTGCCCTGCTCCAGATAGCGCCGGGTCACCTGGACGCACTCGTCAGGGGTTTCGGTGGTAAACAGCAGCCGCTGGGCCCACAGGCCGATGCGGCGGTAGTCGGCGGCCTTGTCCGCCAGGAAGAGCTTCTGGGAGTTGAGCAGCTCGTTGCGGCAGCCGGGGGCCTTCACCACCGGGAACTTGGCGCCCTTCCGGTCGGTCAGAATGTTGGTGCCCTGGCAGCCCTGTTTGCAGCCGCCGGTGCGGTTTTGAATGATGCAGTTTTCCATGATCATCAGGGGCAGCCGGCCGTAGGTGATGAGCTCCGTGTCCAGGCTCTTGGAAATATCCCGGATCTGGGGGAACTTCAGCTCAAAGGACAGGGTGAGGGAGGAGAAGCCCAGACGTTTATATTCTTTCACAGCCTGGGCGTTATAGACCTCCAGACCGAAATCGCCCCGCAGGGTGAAGCCCAGTTCCTTAGCGACCTGGATCATGCCCAGGTTGCCCACCAGGGCGTCGGTAACCCCCAGGTCCTTCACCTTCTTCAGATTCTCCACCATCTGGGGGAACTCCCGGTCCCAGGCAATGCGGGGCAGGATTACCCCGATAGAGGTGCCCGCCGGGGCGCTGGCTTTCTCCGGATGGGCGGCCAGTTCCTCCAGGGGGATATACACCATGGCGGGTCCCAGGTCCAGCAGCTCCTGGGTGACCTGATCCGCGGAGCGCACCGAAATGGTGAGAGCGGGGGCCTCCCGCCGGTTCTCATACCGGGCGCCGGGGTGGTATTCGCCGGTGCGGCGCTGGGGCAGCTGTTCCCGCTGCTTTGTGAGACCGTCCAGGGCATCCCGCCGCAGGGCATTGAGGGTGGACAGGGGGAGGGACAGGCCGTCCTCCACCAGCACCCGCATCCGCTCCGCCCGATAGGGGGTGCCGCCGGTGCGGGCAAGCTGCTTCTCCACCGCGTCGGCCGTCAGGGGACGGGTGCGGGCTTCTTCGGGCACCGGACCCTCCACCGTGGATACCCGGCCCTCGGGGTCCTTCACGCCCACATGGGCGGGCTCGCCGGGGCGGAGCATGGCGTAGAAGGTGACGGGCACCCGCTGGGCCTCGCCGCTCTGGTAGGTGTTGCGGGCGGCGGCGAAGAGCTCCTTGGGCTCGCGGGTCTCCTCCCGTACGCCAAACATATGGCTCCCCTGCTGGTCCAGGTAGTAGCCCTGGGTGAAGCCCTGACGGGAGAAGGCTGCCTGAAGCTGCTCCATCTCCTGGGGGGTAGGTTCCCGGTCCTCATGGATGGCCCGGGAGAAGATGCCGGTGACCACCGCCACATATTCGGGCCGCTTCATCCGGCCCTCCAGCTTGACGCATTTTACCCCCATCTTCCGCAGCTGGCGCAGGTAGCCCGCCAGGGACAGGTCCTTCAGGGACAGGGGGTAGGAGTCCGCCCTACCCTCCCAGCCGTATTTCAGTCGGCAGGGCTGGGCGCACAGGCCCCGGTTGCCGGAACGTCCCCCGATGACGGAGGAGAGGAAGCATTGGCCCGAGTAGCACATACACAGGGCTCCGTGGGCAAATACCTCGATCTCAATGGGAGAGTGCTGGCAGATATATTCGATTTGGTCCCGGGACAGCTCCCGGGAGAGCACCGCACGGGTCATGCCCAGATCGGCCACCATTTTGACGCCGTCCAGATTGTGGACGGTCATCTGGGTGGAGGCGTGGATGGGCAGATCGGGAGCCACCTGGCGGACCATCCGCAGTACGCCCATGTCCTGCACCAGCACCGCGTCGGCACCCAGGGTGCTGGCCTCCACGGCAAAGTCGGCGGCCTGAGGCAGCTCCCGGTCGGTGAGCAGGGTGTTCAGGGTCAGATATACCTTGGTTCCCCGCACATGGCAATAAGAAACCGCCGCCGCAAATTCCTCCCGGGAGAAATTCTTCGCGTTGCGGCGGGCATTAAAATCTCCGTATCCCAAATAGACGGCGTCCGCGCCGTTCTGTACAGCCGCCGCCACGGCCTCCATGGACCCGGCGGGGGCGAGCAGTTCCAACATACGATCCCTCCCGGAGCAGGGGGGCATCCCGCCCCCCGTTTCCTTACTTCTTGTTTTGCAGCTTGAAGATCTCCCGCTTGGCCTCGGAGAGCTCCATCTTCAGCTTGGTGGCCTCCTCCAGATATTCCTTCAGCTGGCGGCGCAGGTTCTCCGCCGCCTCCACCTCTTTAAAATATTCGTCGGCAATATTGACCGCCGCCAGGACAGCTCCATCTACCAGGGAGACGCGGGCGCCCTCCATGACCTCCCGCACCTTTTCGTCCACGTGGGCTGCCACCTTCTCGGTATAGCCGGCGTCCTCGGTGCCAACCAGGGTGTACTCCTGCCCGGCGATGGTAACGGCGACGCGGTTTTTCATGCAAACCCCTCCTGACCATAATAATTTACAGTATTATATCACATCCAGCCCTGGAAGAAAAACAAATTCTTCGTGAATTTTCGAGGGCGCGCAAAAGGCCCGTAGGCGGAATGATTCATTCCGCCTACGGGCACCAAAGGGAATCTGGGTCATTAAACCACTGTCTTAGTGGGTAAACTAAGAACATGGTAAAATAACATATTTTAATATTCTGTTAGAATTATAGATGGAGTTGTCTCAAAAGTAGAGATAAAATCAGGCCAAGTAGGATACTGAACAATGTAAGACTTGGTTGCGCTTTCAATACGGCAAGGTGTAAATATAATTGCAAGTGTCCCATAGCTCTTAACGAAAGCGGTTTCTGATGGGATCCTATATTCAACATGGTGCGTTGTCATACCGGTAATTGGATTATACACATCAAATTCTACCTTATTTATGGATCCCCAGAATGCCCCAACAAGAATACGGTGGGTTGGATAACTACCATCATGCATTGTTTCGCCAGGGCTTGGGCCGGCAAATTCATATGTTGTTGATTTAGATATACCAGCTGCTATTTCTACAGCACTAATAAGCTCTCCGGTGGCAATGCCTATAGAAATAGTACCCGAGCGTTCTGAAGTGGCTCCAATTGGCAGATCGCATATATGCTTCCCTTTTAGTGCTGAAAATGCCTGAAAAGGAGTAACAGTACAATTATCTACTAGACTGTTGGGATAGAGCGAGTCGAAATAGGAGGCCATTTCTCTTTCGGTAGCTAGAACAGAAAGTGAGGTCATAAGACCGGAAAAATCGTAAGAGTCATTATCATAATAATTTATAGCTGTCTCTGCTATTTTTTGAAGAGTAGTTTCGTCCGCTTGAGAGATAGATATATTGCACAGACTTTCCACAAGTTCTATTTCATTAGGGTAGGCATTTATGATAGATTGTGCTCTGTAGTCTGCCATTAATAAATCTTCTTGAATATCGCTGCTGGAAAGTGCAGAGGCGGGGACTAGTGAGGACAGAACAGCTATAAACAATAATGCAGATATTAAGCGCTTATTCATTGAGTCCAAACCTCCTTAATGAAACGGAGTTTTCCTACTCTTAGCATGGATCAGGATTAGAATAATTCCAATCAAATAGATTACAACAAAGAAAATAAGGAAGTTGTTCAGGCCGGTGTAGCGCATATTGCCCCACAAATCTCCGTCCCAAGAACCATCAAACGTCAGGAAAAGAGAAATGCCTAAGACCATCATGCTACCAATCAGCCCAGTACAAGCAAATATAATATCAAAGATTATTTTATATGGATTCGGTTCCATTTTTCTGCACTCCTCCCCCTCTGTTTAAATGTTAGATTGCTTGGGTTGAATATTAAAAAAACTAGCAGGGAATAGCGTTCAAAGCAGAGATATTCCGGTTAGCGTACTTGACAGCAAAGCAGTGATATCCTCCCAGAAAGCGATAGATTAGCCCATCGGTCTCACCCCTTTCCTGCCTCATGGTGGGCAGGTATATCCGCTTTTCTCCTGCTTCTTAATAGTTGACAGAACCGGAAACAGTGACCTTATAAGATGCGTTGTTTCGGAATGCCAGCGTATAGGTACCGGCATCTTCTATGCGAATCGTCTTGCTAATCCGTCCGCCAGTGGCGGTGAAATAGTGGAAAGAGCCGTCTGAGGCAATCAGTCCCACGTCCAGTTTAGCAGTGGAGGGGGAGTAAGTGGCGTCAATGGTAATTGTTTCATTTGCAGACATCGAGAAACTGCTGGAGGCGTTTAATGCTGAATTCGCTGGAATGCTGACAACATAAGTTTCAGTTGCTCTGGATTCAATAAGGGCGTTTACTTGGTTCTCCAAAAGCGAGAATCTGTCTGTGCCGGACCAAGGTGCGGCAGCTGTATTGCCTGCAGCTGCATAGGCCGGGCTTTGAACACCGAAACATACCAACAGGGCAATGCAAGCAGCTGCCGCTTTTAACTTCTTATTACAATTCATTCCCATGGCAGTAAATCAAACTCTCCTTTGGTGGTCATAGTTTCTTCTGCTATCAAATCACCCCAAGGAATCTCAGCCTCCTCTCTTGCGCCGGCGATCCCAAAACCGATCCACGTCCCCAGACCCAGGATACCTGCGGCGGCAAAGGCCAGAACCGTCGCCAGCAGAGCTGTCCGCCGCCTGTGGGGCTCCCGCACCGCCGGGCACTCCGGCTGCGCCTCCGGTTCCGTCATTTCCTCCCGGGGCTGGGCTGTTTCAGGGCCGTATACCAGCTCATTCAGGGACACTCCGTACAGCTGGCTCATCTGGATCAGACTATCCAGGGAGGGCGTCCCCACGCCGGTCTCCCACCGGGAGATGGCCTGCCGGGATACGTTCAGCCGCTCCGCCGCATCGGCCTGGGAAAGCCCTCTGGCCTTTCGCGCCTCAACCAGTCTCTCTGTCAATTCCATCTTTCTTCACCTCAACAGCGTAGCTGATACCTGATTTTTTGTAAACCTCATCTCCGTTGCACATGAGCAATGAAGCGTTGCGTGCCTCAATTCTACCGCCATTTGTCCGATCCCGCAACCTGTGGTCCATCCAGCCTCCTCCGCACATGACAAAGCCCGGGGGCGGAATGGATTGATTCCGCCCCCGGACTCTGGAAGGGAATAAGAATAGGGAGCCGCATTTTGCAGACGCGGACATGGCTGCGTCATCTCTATCCTTAAAAATCAGCTTATCCAATGGAGAAGTTTTTGTAAACCACATATTTGTTGCGGAGGGGGCAACGGAACGTTGCCCCCAGAGTTATCAAACCGTTATCCCTTGAACTGCACCGCGGAGATCTGGATATCCACCGTTCCGCCCCCGCCGCTGCCGGTGGAGATGTCCACGCCGAAGCGGGGCTGGTTATCCCCGCCGCTCTCCAGCGCCTCAAAGGTACGGGTGACGGTGGCTCCGGCGGGGATCTGAGTTTCCAGCATATCCCGCCCGTTTTCTTGCAGGTAACCGGCCTGGAACAGCAGGGGCTGGGTACCGTTGTTGGTGACGGTGACGCTGAGATAGCGGCCATTGGCGCCTATGAAGGAGATATCTCGTTCAAAATCGCTGCCCGAGCGGTATTCGGTATCCTCCAGCACATGGATGCCCATTTTCTGCTCCGCAGGCTCCACCTCGCCGAAGGGGCCTACCTGCTCCCCCGCCCGGTCCAGCGGCAGCTTGTCCCAATCCTGCTCCATTCCGCCCACCACGATGACCGAGCCGCTCTGTTTGCTCTTGCTGCTGTTCATCAGACCGCTGGCCCAAATCCCCAGGGCCAGGATCCCCACGGCCACCAGCCCCAACACCACCGGCAGAAGATGCCGCCGGCCTTTGTGGGCCTGTACCGGCTCCGGCTCTTCCGTCAATGCCGCCGGTTCCGGAATCTCTTCCGGGACCTCCGCTCCTCCCACACCGTATACCAGCTCATCCAGCGACACCTGGTACAGCTTGCCCATCTGGATCAGGTTATCCAGGGTGGGCATCCCCGTTCCGGTTTCCCACCGGGAGATGGCCTGCCGGGATACGTTCAGCCGCTCCGCCGCCTCGGCTTGGGAAAGCCCCCTGGCCTTCCGGGCCTGGGCCAGTCTTTCTGTCAAATCCATGTTTTTTCACCTCAACAGCGCAGCGTATGCAGGAGTTAGTACCTCTCATTCTACTGTTCTTTTCCCTATTCCGCAACCCGCCTGAATCTGGTAAGATTCGGGACGTTACCCGTTGAACTGCACCGCGGAGATCTGGATATCAACCGTTCCGCCCTCGCCGCTGCCGGTGGAGATGTCCACGCCGAAGCGGGGCTGGATAGCCGCGCTGCTCTCCAGAGCCTCAAAGGTGCGGGTGACGGTGGCCCCGGCGGGGATCTGGGTGGCGAGCATATCCCGCCCCGTGGCATACAGGTGCCCGGCCTGGAACAGCAGGGGCTGGGTACCGTTGTTGGTTACGGTGATGCTGACATAGCGGCCATTGGCACCCACAAAGGGGATGTCCCGGCTAAAATCGCTGCCCGAGCGGAACTGTGTCTCCTCCAGCAGCATGATGCCGCCTTTTCGGGCGTCGGGCTGGACCTCGGCAAAGGGCCCTGCGGTCTTTCCCGCCTGATGCAGCGGAAGGGAATCCCATGCGGACTCCCCGGTACCTGGTTCCACCGTAATGCCGCCCCTATCGCCCCGGCCCAGCACGACGGTCGTTTCGGCCCCGTCCCAGGTGATGGGTACGTCCAGCAGGTTGGCGATGGTCCGCAGGGGCAGGTAGGTGGTGCCGCCCCCTGCCTCGTCGGTGTAGACGATGCTGGAGGGGACGGACTGCCCGCTCTCGGTGTTCACGCTGTCGCCTGCCGCGAAGATGGCCTTACCATTCAGCTGGAGTCCCACGGGGCTGAACTGTACCAGGCCGGAGGCGGCCAGGGCGGTGGTGACGCAGCCCATGGTCAGGACCGTGGCCAGGACGCCGCTTAAAAACGGAATGACAGGACGTTTCTTGTTCATATAATACCCTCCTAACTTTTTGCGTTGATGTTCCTTCCTGCGGCGCAGGCTCCATCGCCTCCACCGCGCCAACATCGTAGTGCACGGGCCGTTATTTGTAAACCATTTTCCCGTTGCAGCGGGGGCAACGGAGCGTTGCTCCCACATTTTGTGCGGGTTTTCAAGGGGAAACAGACTGTTTGCTGAGGAAATGCAAATAAAAATCCCATGAACGAAATCCGCGGATTCCGCTCATGGGATCGAATAGATTGAGGTCAGAAGCGCAAGACCCGGCACAGCCGCAGGACCATGATCAGGTCAAACAGCAGAAAGAGAGCGCCGGAAATGCGGGTGGAAATGAGGAAAAGATGGGTAGGTTCCGCCGACTTGATCCAGGGACTGCGGCTGATCCGCCAGAGCTCCCACATTGCGCCCGGACAGATCAGGCTGACCAGACCGGCCAGCGCGAGGACGATTACAACCAGCCATTCAAACACGCCCATCCTAGATTACCTCCTTTATAACCGGGCCCCGCAGTGGGGGCAAATACCTTCCGCGCCCACGTCCCGCTCCCGAAGCCGCCCGCCGCAGCGGGGGCAGCGGCAGAAGCGCCAGGCGATGAGTACCATCAGCAGGATCATCACGCCGAGCAGGAGGAACACCGCCCAGAGGGGCAGCAGATCCTTCAGGAACAGGACCAACAGCCCAGCCGCGGCCAGAATCCGCAGGCAGGTCCAGCCCACCCGGCAGAGGGGGGCTTTTTGTCCGGGGGAGGGCGGGGCCTCCACCGCTGGAGCGGCACGGAGGGCGCTCCACAGCAGATAGCCATCCACAGCGATCAGGCAGACCAGCAGGATGGCGTTGGGGAGCAGGCCAGTCATCCCGCCCGCCAACAGGGTTTTCCCAATCTGGTAAACGCTTCGCAGGGTGAGCAGCAGGCTGACGGCACACAGCAGCCAGAGGTAACTCTGCCGGGTCATGGCAAGGCCCCCTTTCCCAGGCTTGCAGGTGGATCTCTTCACAATCATTGTACCATTTTTCCTTTGGAATGCAATCGATTCCCAAGAAAAACACATCTCCGGAAATGTTTACTGCGGGATTGTGCCCAACCCCCGGAATGTGGTATGATAATAGGTACGAGATCACGAGGGAAAGAGGGATGCCCTATGCCGGAGCTGCTGCTGCCGGGCAATATCATATCCATGGACGCCCGGGCCGCCGACCGGCTCACCGCCTGCGGCAATGGGGACGCCGCTCTGCTCTACCTGTGGCTGCTCCGCCACGGTGGGGTGCTGGACCCCGCCCAGGCCCGGAAGGGGCTCAAATGGGACGGCCAGCGGCTGGAGGAGGCCTCCGCCGCCCTGGTGAATCTGGGCCTGTCCGACGGCAAGACCCAGGCCGAGGCTAACCCCATCCCCGCTCCCCAGGGTCCGCCGGACTATACCGCCGCCGACATCACCCGGGAGATCGAGGACACCACCTCTACCTTCCCCGGTCTGGTGAACGAGGTCCAGCGGCGGCTGGGCAAAGTGCTGTCCACCGCCGATCTGAAGAGCCTGTATACCCTGTACGACTACCTGGCCCTCCCCGCCGAGGTGATCTGCCTGCTGGTGAGCTGGTGCGTGGAGGAGTTTGAACGGAAATACGGCGTGGGCCAGAAGCCCCGGATGTCCCAGGTGCTGAAGGAGGGCTTCGCCTGGAAGCGGCTGGGAGTGGACACCGCCCAGGCCGCCGACGCTCACCTGAAACGCAAGAGCCTCTACCGCACCCGGGAGGGGGCTATCCTCCAGCTGCTGGGTCTCAAGCCCCGGCCCTTGGTGGACAAGGAGAAGCGGAAGGTGGCCGCCTGGACCGACATGGGCTTTTCCGACGACGTGCTGCGGCTGGCCTACGAAAAGACGGTGTACAAGAAGCAGCAGATGGACTGGGATTACATGAACGGCATTCTGCTGGGCTGGCACAAGAAGAACCTACATACTCTGGCGGAGATCGAGGCGGGGGACAAGCCCGCCCGGACGGCCCAGAGCGCCCCCTCCGCCGGCAGCAGGCCGGCCATGCAGGACCACCCCGCCGCCCCCGGCGATGTGGACCGGCGTGTGCGGGAGGATCTGGAACGGATGCGGGAATTTCTCCGGCAGGAGAAGGAACGGGACAAGGAGGGATAAGCCATGGGATACGAAGCCAGCGTGCTCTACCGGGCCACCAAACGGCTGGAGGAGGGCCGCCGCCGGCGGGAGGAGGCTCTTGCCCGCCGCAAGACGGAGATCTATGCCCAGCTGCCCCGGGTCCGGGAGATCGACAAGGAGCTGAAGGGGACGGTGTACCAGATCATCGCCTCCTCTCTGCGGGAGGGGCGGGACCCCGGTCCCTCCATCCAGGTCATCAAGGACCACAACCTGTCCCTCCAGGCCGAGCGCACCCAACTGCTCCTCCAGAACGGCTGGGGGGCCGACGCCCTGGACGAGCAGCCCGCCTGCCCCAAGTGCAACGATACCGGCTGGGTGGGCGCCCAGATGTGTACCTGCCTGAAAAAGCTGTGCGGCGAGGAGCAAATTAAGGAGCTGTCCAAGCTGCTGGATCTGGGCGAGCAGTCCTTTGAGACCTTCTCCATGGACTACTACTCCCCCCTGCCCTGGCCGGGGGAGGTCATGTCCCCCCGGGAGAACATGGAATTCATCTTCGATTTGTGCTCCAACTACGCCCGGAAGTTCGGGCGGTTCAAGCTGCGCAACCTGTTCCTCTCCGGTGCGCCGGGACTGGGCAAGACCTTCCTGTCCGCCTGCATTGCCCGCACCGTGTCGGAAAACGGCTTCTCCGTGGTATACGATACGGCGGTCAACGTGTTTGCCCGGTTTGAGGAGCAGAAGTTTGCCCGGGACAAGCTGGACGCCGACGAGGCCAAAGACGAAACAAAGCGCTACCTGGGCTGTGACCTGCTGATTCTGGACGACCTGGGCAGCGAGCTCACCACCCCCTTCGTCCAGTCCGCCCTGTATACGCTGGTCAACTCCCGGCTCATGGCGGGGAAACAGACGGTGATTTCCTCCAACCTGACCATGACTCAGGTGCGCCAGCGCTATACCCCGCAAATTTCCTCCCGGCTGGAGGGGGAGTACCGGGTGCTGCCCTTCTACGGAGAGGACATCCGCCTGCAAAAGAAACGGGATTTATAAACCATTGATAAAGGAGACCTACCATTGAACGAGATCATTCTGCTCAAGCTGGGGGAGCTGGTCCTGAAGGGCCTGAACCGCCGCACCTTTGAGGATAAGCTGATTGCCAACGCCAAGCGCCGCCTGAAGCACCACGGTGATTTTAAGGTGTACTGCAAGCAGTCCACCATGTATGTGGAGCCCAAAAACGACAACTGCGACCTGGACGGGGCCTGGGAGGCCATGACCAAGCTGTTCGGCGTGGTGGGCCTGAGCCGGGCCCGGGCCTGCGAGAAGGACAAGGACGCCATGCTCCAGACCGCCATTGAGTACCTGGGGGACAAGCTGGCCGCCGCCAAGACCTTCAAGGTGGAGTCCAAGCGGGCCGACAAAACCTTCCCCATGACCTCCATCCAGCTGTCCCAGTATGTGGGGGGCGAGCTGGACGAGAAATACCCCAACTTGAAGGTGGACGTACACCATCCGGAGCTGACCGTCTATCTTGAAGTACGGGACTACGCCGCCTACGTCCACGCCGATCCCGAGCCGGGCGCCGGCGGTCTGCCGGTGGGCGTGGGAGGCCGGGCGGTGAGCCTGCTCTCCGGCGGCATCGACTCCCCGGTGGCCTCCTGGATGATCGCCAAGCGGGGCATCGCCCTGGAGATGGTCCACTTCTTCTCCTACCCCTACACCTCCGAGGAGGCCAAGCAGAAGGTGCTGGACCTGACCAAGCTGCTCACCCCCTGGTGCGGGCGGCTCACCGTCCATGTGGTGCCCTTTACTGAGATCCAGGAAGAGCTGCGCCGGAAGTGCCCCGAGGAGCTGTTTACCGTCCTCATGCGCCGGTTTATGATGCGCATTGCCCAGGCGGTGGCCGCCCGGTGCGGCGCCGGGGCCATCGTCACCGGCGAGTGCCTAGGCCAAGTGGCCAGCCAGACCATGGAGGCCATGCGGGCCACCACCGCCGTGTGCGACCTGCCCATTCTGCGCCCTGTGGTGGGCATGGACAAGGAGGAGATCGTGCGGATTGCCCGCAAGATCAACACCTTTGAGACCTCCATCCTGCCCTACGAGGACTGCTGCACCGTGTTCACCCCCCGCCATCCCCGGCTGCGGCCGGTGCTGGGGGAGCTGGAGCACGCCGAGGAGGCCCTGGATGTGGAGGGCCTGGTGAAGGCCGCCGTGGAGGGCATCGAGCGTATCCAGGTCTGATCCACCTCTTTCCCAATCCAACAAAGGAAGTGTTTCCTCATGTATCATACCGCGGAACTCATTGCCGTGGGTACGGAATTGCTGCTGGGCAACATCGCCAACTCCCCGCGGAATCACTGATTCCGCAGGGACCCCATATCTTTTACATCCTCGGGCGGAATGAATCCGCCCTGCGGAAATGCTTCGCTGCGCTGCGCATTTGCGGCGGCACTAGCCGCCGATGCCGGTGTTGGCGATAGGAGGTTTTTTCCATGTCCCACACCGCCGAACTCATTGCGGTAGGTACAGAACTTTTGCTGGGCAATATCGCCAACACCGACGCCCAGATGCTGTCCCAGGGGCTGAGTGCCCTGGGCATTAACGTCTACTACCACACGGTGGTGGGGGATAATCCGGACCGGCTGAAAGCCGCCGTGGAGCTGGCCAAGACCCGGGCGGATATCATCATCACCACCGGCGGCCTGGGCCCCACCTGCGACGACCTGACCAAGAATGTGCTGGCTCAGTGCTTCGGCAGGCAGCTGGTGTTCCATGAGCCCTCCGCCCGGCGGATCGAGGCCTATTTCCAGCGTCTCCACCCCAACCGCCCCATGACGGACAACAACTACCAGCAGGCCATGCTGCCTGAGGGCTGCACTGTGCTGGACAACGACTGGGGCACCGCCCCTGGCGTGGCCTTTGAGGCCGATGGTGTCCGGGTCATCATGCTCCCCGGCCCGCCCCGGGAGTGCAAGGCCATGTTCACCTACCGGGTGGTCCCCTATCTGAAGGACCTGGCCGACGGGGTCATTGTGTCCCGCACCCTGAAGCTGTTCGGCATCGGGGAGTCCTCCATGGAGGCCCAACTGCGGGAGCGCATGAATGCCATGACCAACCCCACCCTGGCTCCCTACGCCAAGGAGGGGGAATGTGAGCTCCGCATCACCGCCAAGGCTGCCGATGAGGAGAGCGCCCACGCCCTCATCGACCCGGTGGAGGCCGACCTGAAGGCCCACTTCGGCCCTCTGGTCTACGGAGTGGATATCCCCTCCCTGGAGGCGGCGGTCTTTGCCCTCCTGAAAGAGAAGGGCCTCACCCTGGGCACCGCCGAGAGCTGCACCGGCGGCCTGGTGGCCAAGCGGATGACCGATCTGGCCGGGGTATCCTCGGTGTTCCGGGGCGGCGTGGTGAGCTACGCCACCGAAGTGAAGCACACCGTCCTGGGTGTGGACCAGGACCTGCTGGACCAGTACGGCGCTGTCAGTGAACCGGTGGCCCGGGCCATGGCCGAGGGGGCCCGGAAGGTGCTGGGCTGTGACCTGGCTATCTCCACCACAGGCGTGGCGGGGCCCGACCCCGACGAGCGGGGCAACCCGGTGGGGCTGGTGTTCATCGGCCTGGCTGCCCCCGACGGTACCTGGGTCCGTAAGGTGAACCTGTCCATGGGCCGTCAGCGCATCCGCCACATTGCCGCCAGCCACGGCTTTGACCTGGCCCGGCGATATCTGTCCGGTCTGGAGCTGAAATAAACAAAACACGGTGTATTTTCCGAAAAGGAAAATACACCGTGTTTTTATTTTTAGGGGTTACTCCTGCTCATCCTGAGGATCGGATTCCTCCTCCTGGGCCTCCTCAACCGCCTGATAGGCGGCGGGGGGCTGGACGGCGGCGGGATCGGTGAACACCAGCTCGAAGGCGGCGGCGTCCATGTTCTCGTACTTCAGCAGGTAGTCGGCCACAAAGTCCAGCTCCTTACGCCGGGCGGAGAGGATCTCCACGCAGCGGTTGTAGGCGCCGTCGATAAGACCCTTGATCTCCTGATCGATGAGGGCGGCCACCTCTTCCGAGTAGTTCTTGGTCTGGGCCATGGAGCGGCCGATGAACACCTCGTCGTGGCCGGAGTCAAAGACCACGTTGCCCACCTTGTCGCTCATGCCGTAGCGGGTGACCATATTGCGGGCGATGGCGCTGGCCTTCTGCAGGTCGTTGCCCGCTCCGGTGGAGATATCGCCCAGGGCCAGCTGCTCGGCGGCCCGGCCGCCCAGACAGACGGCAATGCGCTCGGTGAGCTGCTGCTTGGACTGGAAGGTCACATCCTCCTGGGGCAGGGAGATGGTCATGCCGCCTGCCATACCACGGGGGATGATGGTGATCTGGTGGACCGGGTCCTGGGTCTTGAGGTCGTGGATCACGATGGCGTGGCCCGCCTCATGGTAGGCGGTGAGCTTGCGCTCCCGCTCAATGACCACCCGGCTTTTCTTCTCGGGACCGGCAATGACCTTGATGACAGCCTCGTTCAGGTCCTTCATGCCGATGAAGCGGCGGTGCTGGCGGGCGGCCAGCAGGGCGGCCTCGTTCATCAGGTTCTCCAGGTCGGCGCCGGTAAAGCCGCCGGTACCCTTGGCCAGCTCCGCCAGGGACACGTCGTCTCCCAGGGGCTTGTTGCGGGCGTGGACCTTCAGAATGGCCTCGCGGCCCTTGATGTCGGGATAGCCCACATAGACCTGCCGGTCGAACCGGCCGGGGCGCAGCAGGGCGGGGTCCAGAATGTCCTGGCGGTTGGTGGCCGCCATGACCACCACGCCCTCGTTGTTGCCGAAGCCGTCCATCTCCACCAGCAGCTGGTTGAGGGTCTGCTCACGCTCGTCATGACCGCCGCCCAGGCCCGCGCCTCTCTGGCGGCCCACGGCGTCGATCTCGTCGATGAACACAATGGCGGGGGCGTTCTTCTTGGCCTGGTCAAACAGGTCACGGACACGGCTGGCGCCTACGCCCACATACAGTTCCACGAAGTCGGAGCCCGAGATGGACAGGAAGTGGACCCCGGCCTCTCCGGCCACCGCCTTAGCCAGCAGGGTTTTACCGGTGCCGGGAGGGCCTACCAGCAGCACGCCCTTGGGGATGCGGGCACCCAGGTCCAGGAACCGGCGGGGGTCCTTGAGGAACTCCACGATCTCCTGCAGTTCTCCCTTTTCCTCCTCGGCACCGGCCACGTCGTCAAAGGTGACCTTCTTCTGCTCGTCGGCGCCGGTGCGGGTACGGGCCCGGCCAAAGCGGGCGGTGCGGTCGGCTCCGCCGCCTCCGCCCCCGCCGCCGGCCTGGCGGAGGAACATGAAGTACCAAAGCATTCCAAAGACCACCAGCACCGCGATCCAGGGCAGGAAGCTGACCCAGAAGGGAGGCTCGAAGCCGGCGGGGTAGTCGTAGTCCTGGATAATCCCCAGCTGCATCTGCTCCACGATCAGGTCGTTGAAGTCGTTGTAGAACCACTGAGGATTGGCCACATCGTAGGTGACGGTGGCTTTGCCGCCCACCGCTTCCTTCAGCCAGAGGGTGACGGTTTTATTGTCCAGCTCCACCTTGGTGACCTGCTGCTGTTCCAGCAGGCGGCGGACCTGGCCGTAGGTCATGTTGTCCCCGGTGTTCATGCCGCCCCGGAGGATAAAGATGGATACGATCAGCAAAATGGCAATGAGTACATAAAAGCCTACGTCCCGCAGGCTTCCGTTACGTTTCAAGGAACAGACACGTCCTTTCCGGGTAGATTTGAGGAGCCTTATTCCCCGCCGTACACGGAGGGCTTCAGCACGCCGATGTAGGGCAGATTGCGGTACTTCTCCGCGTAGTCCAGGCCGTAACCCACCACGAAGTAGTCGGGGATGGAGAAGCCGGAGTAGCTGACCTCTACTTCCTTCACCCGGCGGGAAGGCTTATCCAGCAGGGTGCACAGCCGCACGGAGGCGGGCTTGCGGGCCTGGAGCAGCTGGAGCAGGTAGCTCAGGGTGTTGCCGCTGTCCAGAATATCCTCCACCACGATCAGGTCCTTGCCCTCGATCTGCTCGGACAGGTCCTTGATGATCTTGACCTGGCCGGAGCTGGAGGTGCCGGCGCCGTAGGAGGACACCGCCATGAAATCCACGGTGCAGGGCAGGTGGATCTGCCGCACCAGGTCGGCCATAAAGACGAAGGAGCCACGCAGTACGCTCACCAGCAGAGGCTGCTTGCCTTCATAGTCCTTGTCGATCTGAGCGGCAATCTCCGCCACCCGGTTTTTCAGCTCCTCCTCGGAAAAGAGGACCCGCTCAACGTCTTTGTCCAGCATATGTTCCATATTTCTCCTTACCTTTCCTTCCAAAATACCACTTCCCAGGCCGGTTGGCCGGGCTTTGCCATACGCTCTCTATGGGGGCCCAGACCGGCTGCCGCCAGCACGCCCCGTTCATCCGCCAGTACCGGGATGCGGTCCCGGTCCCGACGAGGAATTTTCTCGTCGATCATCCATTTTTTCAGGGTCTTGGTGTCCCGGCCCGGCAGGGCCAGTTCATCCCCCGTCTGACGGGGACGCAGGATTAAAGGTCCCTGGGTCTTCTGAGATAAATACCAGGCATTGGGCTTTTGCTTCTCTGTGGGGGGACAGACCACTGCCCGGCAGGTGCAGCGCCAGTCGGTGCCCTCCGGGGCGGTCTCCCCGTTAGTGTTCAGAGGACAGGGGGTCATCGCCGGGTTGTCGCTCTGGGTGGTAATGAGCAGCTCCTTGTACACCCGCTGGGCCAGCCGCCCGTTGGGCAGGAAAGCCACCGCCGAGGGATCGTCTCCCACGGCCAGCTCTACCACCGCTTTCAAATGGGCGGCGGAACAGTCGGTGTTGCCGTCCCCCGTCATTTCCAACAGGCGGCGGGCCGCCCGGGGGGCAATGGCGGCGGGCAGTTCTGCAATGTAGTGGGCCTCGATGACCAGGTCGTCTTCCGCCCAGCGGGCGTGGCTGCAAGCCATGGCGGCCTGGGCGTTGAGGTAGTCGTTGTCGGCCCGGAGATAACCCATCGTTTCCACAGAGCGCTCCGTCAGCCGGGGGTTCAGCTCCCGCAGTACCGGAATCACCTGACGCCGCAGCCTGTTACGGGCGTAGCGCTCGTCGGTGTTGGTGCAGTCCTCCACATGGGCAAGGTGGTGGGCCTCCAGATAGGACTCGATGTCCGCCCGTGGGGTGGTGAGCAGGGGACGCACCAGGTCTCCCCGGCGGGGCGGGATACCTGCCAGACCGTGGAGCCCGGCTCCACGGGTCAGGTGGAGCAGCAGGGTCTCCAGATTGTCGTCGGCGTTGTGGGCGGTGGCGATGCGGTCACAGCCCAGCTGTTCCGCCGTACGGCGGAGGAACTCGTACCGCAGTTCCCGGCCGGTCTCCTCCACCCCCAGGCCACGGCGGGCGGCTTCGCCGTACACATCGCCCCTCTCCACCACGCAGGGGATGTTCCGCTCTTTGCAGAAGTGTTCCACAAAGGCGGCGTCAGCATCGGCGGCCTCTCCCCGCATCCCGTGGTGGTAGTGGGCGGCGGCTACCTGAAAACCACCCTCAGCCGACAGGCTGTGGAGCAGGTGGAGCAGGCAGATGGAATCGGCCCCGCCGGACACGGCACACAGCACCTTGCCCCCCCAGGGGAGCATATCGTATTCGGTTGTGAGGGCCTTGACGGTTTCCAGCATAAAGGTGTTCTCCTGTGGAATTTCCTGTAGGGGCGGCCTTTATGGCCGCCCGCGGGCGACCGCAAGGGTCGCCCCTACGATGGGGTGTCAGAACTCCGAATGCCGCCGGTCGATGGAGGAGAAGGTGGTGTACTCGGGCAGCCACTGCAGCTCCACCGTGCCGGTCTCGCCATGACGGTTCTTGGCGATGATGCACTCGGCCAGGTTGTGGTTCTCGCTGGTCTCATTATAGTAGTCGTCCCGGTAGAGGAACATGACGATATCGGCGTCCTGCTCGATGGCGCCCGACTCACGCAGGTCGGACAGCATGGGCCGCTTGTTCTGGCGGCTTTCGGGACCACGGGACAGCTGGGACAGACAGACCACCGGCACGTTGAGCTCCTTGGCCATGATCTTCAGGGCGCGGGAGATGTCGGAGACGATCTGCTGGCGGTTGTCGCTGCTGCGGGTGGGACCGCCGGCGGAGGTCATGAGCTGGAGGTAGTCTATGACCACCAGACCCAGATTATCCACCCGGCGGCACTTGGCGTTCATGTCGGCCACGCTGAGAGCGGGGTTGTCGTCAATGAGGATCTGGGTCTGGTTGAGGGCCGCCGAGGCGGCGGCAATCTTGGACCAGTCCTCCTCCCCCAGCTTGCCGGTGACCAGCTTCTTGTTGTCCACGAAGGCCTCGCCGGAGATGAGGCGCATGGCCAGCTGCTCCCGGCTCATTTCCAGAGAGAAAAAGACCACCGTCTTGCCGGAGAACTTGCCGGCGTGGAGCAGCATATTCAGGGCGAAGGAGGTCTTGCCCATGCCGGGTCGGGCGGCCAACAGGATCAGGTCGGACTTGTTCAGGCCGGAGATGGCCATATCCACGTCGGGCAGGCCGGTACTCAGGCCGGGTACGGCGGAATCGCTGGCGGCCAGCTCGTTCAGCCGCTCGTACACATTGAGAATGACGCCGGAGATGTGGGTCAGACCCTGGGAGGCCCGGCCTTGACGGATGGCGTAGATCCGCTGCTCGGCGGCCTCCAGCACCTCCTGACCGGTGCCGGTGCCCTCCTGCACCAGGGCGGTGAGATCCCCCGCCGTCTCGGCAATGCGGCGAAGCAGGGCCTTGTCCTTGACAATGGCCACATACTCCTTCACGTTGGCCGCCGTGGGGGTGACCTCCATGAGCTGGAGGATATAGCTGCGGGAGGTGTTCTCGTCGTATACCCCGTTCTGGCGCATATGGTCCAGCACGGTCACCGGGTCAATGGTGAGGGAGAAGTTGAACATGGAGTAGATGGTCTCGTAGATCTCCCGGTTGGTCCGCAGGTAGAAGTCCTCAGGCTTCAGCTCCTCGATCACATCGGGTACGCACCGGGCGTCGATGAGCATGGCGCCCAGCACGCTCTGTTCGGCCTCCACGCTGTGGGGCATCTGCCGCAGCAGCAGTTCCTCTTCGGTTGCCATGTTCCTTCACCTCCCCTGGACGGGCCGATGTGGGCATCGGCCCCTACGCATAGTTACTGCTCGGCCACGACCACCTTCAGGGTGCCGGTGACCTCGTAGCCCAGCTTCACCTTCAGCTCGTAGGTGCCGAAGGCCTTGATGGGCTCATCCTGCACGATCTTGGTTTTCTGGATGGTGATGCCGTGCTGGGCGGAGAGGGCGTCGGCGATCTCCTTGGTGGTGACGGCGCCAAAGAGCCGGCCGCCGTTGCCCGCCTTGGCAACAACCTTGACGGAGAGCTCCTTCAGCTTGGCGGCGGTGGCCTCGGCCTCCGCCTTCTCGGCGGCCATCTGGGCGGCCTTGGCCTTCTCCTGCATCTTCATGGTGTTGATATTCTCCGCGGTGGCCAGCACAGCCAGCTTGCGGGGAAGAAGGAAGTTGCGGGCGTAGCCGTCGCTGGCCTCGATCATCTGGCCCTTCTTGCCCTGGCCCTTCACGTCCTGCTGCAAAATCACTTTCATAACTATTATCTCCTTCCTGTTAGGCTTCCCCAGGGGGAAGCTGTCACGCAAAGCGTGACTGATGAGGGAAATGGTATCGGACCCCTCATCCGCCCCCTACGGGGGCACCTTCCCCCGAGGGGAAGGCTTTTTTATTCATCCTCCAGATACTGATCAATGGCCTGGAGGAGCAGCTTGGTCACCTCGTCCACCGTCTTGCCGGGGACCTGAGCGCCTGCGGTGGCGGCGTTGCCGCCGCCGCCCAGCTTCTCCAGCACCACCTGTACGTTCACATCCCCCATGCTCCGGGCAGACAGGATGACCCGCCCCTCATTGTCAGGGAAGAGAACGAAGGAGGTGTCGATGCCCGAGATATTTAAGAGCTCGTCGGCGGCCTGGGCGGCTGTGATGCGGCCCACGGTGTGGTCCACACGGGCCACGGCAATGCCGTCCTTGTACATCCGGGCGGTCTGGATGATGTCGTACTTGGCAATGGTGCCGTCCAGATCGTTCTGGAACAGCTTCTTCACGTCGCCGGTGTCGGCGCCGGAGCGGCGCAGGAAGGCCGCCGCCTCAAAGGTGCGGCTGCCGGTGCGCATGGTAAACTGTTTGGTGTCCAGCACCATGCCCGCCAGCAGGGCCTCCGCCTCGATCTTCAGCAGGTCGGCAGGCTCCAGCAGATACTGGGACAGCTCGGTGACCAGCTCACTGGCAGAGGAGGCGTAGGGCTCGTGGAAGTTGAGGGCGGCGTCGGCGATATAGGAGGAGGCGCGGCGGTGGTGGTCGATGACCGCCACCTTGTGGACCGCCTCCAGCAGGTCCTGGCTCACCACCTGCTCGGGACGGTTGGTGTCCACCACCACCAGCAGGCAGTTGGAGTCGGCCAGCAGAATGGCATCCTGGGGGGAGAGAAACACGTCCTTGTACTCGGGAACCTGGCTCAGCCGGTCGCTCATCTCGCTGGCCGGGTTGACCCCCGGCTCCCGTACGATATGGACCGGAGTGCCCTTTTTCCGGGCCATGGCGCATACGCCGGCGGCGGCGCCGATACAGTCCAGATCGGGGTACTTGTGGCCCATGACGAACACGGTGGAGGCGTCGGCCATCAGCTCGCCCAGGGCGTTGGCCATGACCCGGCTCTTCACCTTGGTGCGCTTCTCCAGCTCCTTGGTGCGTCCGCCGAAGAACTCGAAGTTGAACTTGTTCTTGACCACCACCTGGTCGCCGCCCCGGCTCAGAGCCATTTCCACCGACAGAGCGGCGTACTGGAACAAATCGCCCAGATTGTCGCCGTCCTTGCCAATGCCGATGGACAGGGTAGCCTGGATGCCCGAGGGGCTGGTCACCTGGCGCACGGTATCCAGAATGGAGAATTTGCCCTCCTGGAACTGGGCCAGGAAGCGCTCCTCAAAGAGGAAGAGATAGCGGTCCCGCTCATACCGGGTAAATACACCCTGAGCAGGGGCAACCCACTGGGCCAGCCGGTCGTCGATCTCGCTGCGCATGGCCGACTTGGCGCTGTCGTTGGCGCCCTTCATCAACTCCTCGTAGTTGTCCACCGTCAGGATGGCCACCACGGGGCGGGTGGCATAGAACTCGTCCCGCACGGTGGCAAAGTCGGTAACGTCCACCCAGTAGGTGGTGGCCAGATAGCCTCTGGCTCCCTGCTCCTCGGTACGGACTAGATGGCCGAACACCAAAAACCGCCGGTCCCCGATGCGTACCTCGGTGGGGCACTCGGTCTTGCCCTCCATCAGCCAGCGTGAGGAGAAGTCGGGCACCGCCGCCGTGATCTTGGCGTCAAAGAGGTGCTCCCGCTCCCCGGTGATCTGGAGGAACCGGTCGTTGGACCAGATGACCTCGTCATTTTCCGGCCGGAAGATGACCATGGGCAGAGGGGCGTTCACCATGGTGTCCTTGGTGGCCGAGTCCATGTTGCAGGTCACGTTTTCAATGTACTTTAAAATCTCCTTCTGCCGCAGGGCATTGCTGCGGCGGAAGTAGAGGTAGAGAATGACCACCACCGCCAGTTCCGCCACCGCGGCGGGGACAGAGAAAAAGGCGGTAATGACGGCAAACACCACCAGACAGAGGAAATACAGCCTCAGACTGGGCTCTACCAGATGAGTTAGCTTATTCTTACGCATAGGGACCTCCCAACTGCGATCAAATACAAGATGACACGTTATTATATCAAACAAGAACGGCAAAAACAAGTGCGGCAGAACGGGTTTTCCTGCCTGTATGCCCCGGTGGTTGCAAAAAAGACCGGGGCGTGCTATCCTTGCGGGCAAGGAGGTGGGACCATGGAGGACCGTGAGATCCTGGCGGGCAGTGTGCTCTTCCGGGGCCTGGAGCCGGAGGAGGTAGTGCCGCTGCTGGGCGGGCGGCGGGAGGAGTACCCCGCCAACCGGGTGGTCATTCAGGAAGGGGAGCGGGTGGACCGGCTGGAGGTGCTGCTCTCTGGCGCCATGCGGGCGGTCCGGCTGGACGCCGACGGCTCGGAATTTCTTTACCAGCAGCTTTTTCCCGGCTATCTGGTGGCGGGGGAGGTGGCCTGCACCCCCAGGCGCACCAGCCCCTACTCGGTCTGTACCCTGGAGCGCTGTACCACCTGGAGCGTTCCCGTGGACCGGCTGAGCGACCCCGCCCTGCCGGCTGAGCTGCGGCTGGCCCTGCTGGGCAATCTGCTCCACTTCGTATCCAACCAGAACATCCGAAAATATTATAAAATTGACGCCCTATCGGTGAAAAGCGCCAGACAGCGGATTTTGAAGTACCTGACCGCCCAGGCCGGGCGGTCGGGGAGCACCACCTTTACCATCCCCTTCGACCGGGAGGCCATGGCTAACTACCTCTGCCTCAACCGCTCAGTCCTCTCCCATACCCTGAAGGAGCTGGAGGGGGAAGGGGTGCTCACCTTCCGCAAGAATCGGTTTACGCTTTTTCCAGAAAAGTTGTCCGGACAACATATCGGGTGAGGGGATTTTGGTATACTCGTGGCAAACCTTGGAGGTGTTTGTCATGAAGAAACTGGTATTCCTGACCCTGTCCGCCCTGCTGGCGCTGTCTATGCTGGCGGGCTGCTCCAACCCTGCCCCGGCGGAGACCACGCCGTCCGCCCCGGAGACAACCCCCGCCGCTGTGGAGACAACCCCGGCTGTTGCAGATCTCAGCGGCCACACCCTGCTGGTCTTCTGCGGCGCAGGCATGAAGGACCCCTTTGCTGAGATCGCCCAGGCCTTCCAGGATCAGACCGGCTGCACGGTGGAGGTGACCTACGCCAACGCCGCTCAGATTCAGACTCAGATCAATACCGCCCAGGAGGGCGACTTCTTCATCGCCGGTTCCGAGCAGGAGGTCAAGCCGGTGGCGCAGCTGGTGGAGTCCTCCACCCCTCTGGTGCGCCACATCCCGGTGATCGCGGTGCAGAAGGGAAATCCTCTGAATATCACCGGCCCCGCCGATCTGGCCAAGGAGGGGGTCCGTGTGGTCATCGGTGACCCGGAGGCTACCCCCATCGGCAAAATCGCCGTGCAGCTTTTTGAGGACTTCGGCATTACCGATCAGGTGGATATCGTGTCCAATACCGCCACTGCTCCCGCCATGACCACCGCTCTGGCCGCCGATGAGTGCGACGCCATCGTCGTGTGGAAGGAGAACGTCAGCGCCGACCAGGGGGAGATCGTGGACAGCGCCGAGATGGAGGCCTATGTCAAGACCATCCCCGCCGCCCGGCTGACCTGCTCGGCGGACGCTGAGGCTGCCGACGCCTTCGCGGAATTTCTGAACAGCCAGACCGCCCAGGACATCTGGACCAGCTACGGCTATGAGCTGGCGGGATAAACGCCCGTTAAAACCCTTTGAGTGGGGCTTTCTGGTGCTGCTGCTGGCGGTGCTGCTCTATGTGGCGGCCAGCCTGTGGGGGGTGGTGGCCGGGGCCCTGCCCAACCTGGGCCGTGCTCTGGCCGACGGGGAGATCCGGTTTGCCGTGGGGCTGAGTCTGTGGACCACCACCCTGTCCACCCTGCTGTGCATCCTCATCGGCATCCCCTGCGCCTACCTGCTGGCCTGGAGCCGGGGCATGGGGGAGTTCGGCGCCACCCTGATGCTGGTGGGGGTCACCCGGCTGAAAACCGAGACGCTGCCCGCCAGCATCTACCTTAATATCTCTACCGGCGACAACGGCATGGCGCTGGCGGCGGCTCTGCTGCTGCTTTTGCTCTCCCTGGCGGTTCAGGGGGTGAGCCGTCTGGCCGGACGAAAAGGAAGGGATCTGTAACATGGACCGGCATACCCTGTACGAGACCCTGCGCGCCGCTCTGGCCGCCGCCCTGGAGGAGCACGGCCTCACCGGCTCGGCGGTGACCATCAAAGCCCGTGGGCTGACGCCGGAGGAGGCCATCGGCCACACCCAGCGCACCGACTACCCCATCCTCACCGGCAAGGAGGTCATGCTGATGGCCGACTTCCGGGGGGCGAAGGGCCAGGCCTTCACCGACGCCCCCGCCCAGTTTGAGGGGGCTTTGGACCAGGTGCTGGCTTTGGATCTGGAGGGGGACCCTCACAGCCGGGGGCTGTTCATCGCCACCCTGAACGCGGTGATGAAGTACCTGGGCCGGGCGGACAACACCGTCCACTGTAAGGACGGCGGGCCGGAGTTCTGTGCCCGCCACATGGTGGAGTGGGTGGCCGACCACTACGGCGCCCCCAAAATCGCCCTGGTGGGCTTCCAGCCCGCCCTCATCGCCGCCCTGTCCCGGCGCTTTTCTGTGAAGGTGCTGGACCTGAACCCGGACAACATCGGCAAGGTGAAGGACGGCTGCCCGGTGCTGGACGGGGAGGCGGACCGCCAGGCTGTGGTGGACTGGGCCGACCTGGTGCTGTGTACCGGCAGTACCCTGTGCAACGGCACCATTGTGGACTATCTGGATCTGGATAAAGAGGTAGTGTTCTTCGGCACAACCCTGGCGGGGGCCGCCCCCATTCTGGGGCTGAAGCGGGCCTGCTTTGCCGATCGGAGCCAGGAAGAAGCCTGACAGAGGCAAAAAACAAAACGGCCGCCGAAAGGCGGTCGTTTTTGGCGCTTTGGGGATCAGTTCAGGCGCTGGACCAGGTAGGAAATGGCACGCTCAAATTCCACGCCGTACCAGTTGGCGTCGGGAGATTCCAGGGTGCAGCGGATGGATTCCACCGTGTAGTCGGCGGCCAGGGCCAGGGCATCCCCCAACTCCAGGCCACGCATGAGGCCGCCCACGCAGGTGGAGGCAAACACGTCGCCGGTGCCGTGGAAGCTGGCGGGGAGGTGCTGGGTGAAGTAGCTGCCGTACTGGCCGGTGACCTTGTCGTAATACATGACGCCCAGCTTGTCCGGCTCAAAGCTGACGCCGGTGAGGGCCACATACCGGGGACCCAGGGCGGCCAGAGCCTGGAGCATCTCCTTAATATAGACCTCGTCATGCTCCGTGCGGTAGGGCAGGCCGGTGAGCAGGCTGGCCTCGGTCAGGTTGGGCAGGATCAGGTCGGCTTTGGCGCACACCCTGGCCATCTGGGCGGGGAAGTCGGGCCCGAAAGCGGGGTAGAGCTTGCCGTTGTCTGCCATCACCGGGTCCACCACAATGAAGCTGCCCTCCCGCCGGAAGGCATCAAAAAAGGCGCACACATAGTCGATCTGCTCCGCGGAGGCCAGATAGCCGGTGTAAACGGCGTCAAAGCCCAGGCCGCTCTCCTTCCAGTGGGCGGCAATGGGCTCAATCTGGTCGGTGAGATCCTTGCAGGTGAAGCCGGAGAACATGGTGTGGGTGGACAGCACCGCCGTGGGGACGATGGAGCACTCCACACCCATGGCCGAGATGATGGGCAGGGCTACCGTCAGGGAGCATTTGCCCAGGCAGGACACATCCTGAATGCTGACGATCCGTTTCAAGAACCGCACTTCCTTTCTGGTTTCGTTGGGTGCAGTATAACAGAGAAACTGACCTCATTAAAGTGTCACATATTGCTTTTTTAGTAAGGTCAGATCTGGGAAAAACTGCGTGAAGTACGGTTTCTGCGGTTGCACATTGACACACAGGCGTATATAATAAGTAAGATCCGGCGAAAAAGCCGGATCTCAGCAAAAAACCTACTATTGTATCACCATTTCCCCCTCCAGCGTTGTGTTTTGCGGTGCCGGACGGGGAGAGGAAGGAAGGAAACAGAGGCATGAATAAGCCTGTTCTTGTGGTCATGGCGGCGGGCATGGGCAGCCGCTACGGCGGGCTCAAGCAGATCGACCCCGTGGGGAGCCACGGCCAGATGATCATTGATTATTCTATCTATGATGCCCGGCGGGCCGGGTTTGAGACCGTGGTGTTTGTCATCAAACACCAGATCGAGGATACCTTCAAGGCTGCCATTGGCGACCGGCTCAGCAAGGTCATCGACGTAAAGTACGCCTATCAGGAGCTGGACGACCTGCCCGAGGGCTACGCTGTGCCCGCCGGCCGGGTGAAGCCCTGGGGCACCTGCCACGCGGTGCTGGCCGCCGGTCAGGTGGTGGACGGTCCCTTTGCCGTCATCAACTCCGACGACTACTACGGCCCCCAGGCCTTCCGGGAGATCTATCAGTACCTGGAGAGCCATCCCGACCAGCCCGGCTGCTATGAGTACGCCATGGTGGGCTACCGCCTGGGCAACACCGTCACCGAGCACGGCCATGTGGCCCGGGGCGTGTGCGCCGAGGAGGGGGACCACTACCTGAAAGAGGTGGTGGAGCACACCCACATTGAGAAGGACGGGGCGGACGCCCGCTATACCGAGGACGACGGCCAGACCTGGACCCACCTCAGCGGCGATACCATCGTATCCATGAACCTGTGGGGCTTTACCCGCAGCTTCCTTACCGAGGCGCAAGCCCGGTTCCCCGCCTTCCTGGACAAGGCCCTGGTGGAAAATCCGGAGAAAGGGGAGTACTTCCTGCCCAGCGTGGTGACCCAGTTGCTGGAGGAGGGCAAGGCCCGGGTGAAGGTGCTCCGCAGCGCCGGCAAGTGGTACGGCGTCACCTACCGGGAGGACAAGCCGGTGGTGGTGGCTGCGGTGAAGGCCATGACCGAGGCGGGCCTCTATCCCGATGATCTGTGGGGTGTGTGCGACCATGGCGCCTGCTGAGCAGTACTTACAGGAGGCCCTGAATGCCTTTGACTTTGGAGGAGAAGTGGTGGGCGCGGTGCGGTTTGGCTCCGGCCACATCAACGACACCTTCTGCGTCCACACCCAGCCGGGGGAGGACCCCTGCCGCCGGTTTATCCTCCAGCGGATCTCCCGCAACGCCTTCCACCACCCGGAACAGGTGATGGCCAACATTGCGGGGGTCACCAACTACCTGAAAAAGGAGATTGCCGCCGAGGGGGGCGATCCGGAGCGGGAGACCCTCTCCCTGTGCATCGCCCGGGACGGCAGCTACTACCATACCGACCCCGAGGGGGGCGCCTGGCGGGTGTACCCCTTCCTGGAGGACACCATGTGCCTCCAGTCTGCCGAGACGCCGGAGCGGTTTGCCGCCTCGGCCCGGGCCTTCGGCAAGTTCCAGCGGATGCTGAAGGACTACCCGGCGGAGACTTTGTACGAGACCATCCCCCACTTCCACGACACCGAGGCCCGGCTGGCCCGGCTGAAGGAAGTGGTGGCCGCCGATCCTGTGGGACGATTGAAGGAGGTAGGCCCCGAGCTGGACTTTGTAGCCGCCCGGGAGGCCGACTGTTCCGTGGTGCTGGAGGCCTTGCGTCGGGGTGAGCTGCCCCTGCGGGTCACCCACAACGACACCAAGCTGAACAATGTGCTGATGGACCGCAAGACCGGCGAGGCGGTGTGCGTCATCGACCTGGATACCGTGATGCCCGGCCTGTCGGTCAACGACTTCGGCGACTCCATCCGGTTCGGCGCCAACCACTGCGACGAGGATGAGCGGGATATGAACAAGGTCCACTTCGACCTGAACTTGTTTGATGCCTATACCCAGGGCTTCCTGGAGGGGGCCGACGGGGCCCTCACCCCCGCCGAGCTGGACTACCTGCCCTGGGGCGCCCGGCTCATCACCCTGGAGTGCGGCATCCGCTTCCTCACCGACTACCTGGAGGGGGACAAATACTTCCGTATCCACCGGCCCGGCCAGAACCTGGACCGGTGCCGCACCCAGTTCAAGCTGGTGGCCGATATGGAGGCCTGCTGGGACAAGATGTGCTCCGCGGTAGATAAATATCGATAAGAAATGAGGCGCCTGTTGGAAAACTGCACAGGCCGCACAAAACCTCCGTCATTCCGAGAAGAACGGCCGCCCGGTGGGCGGCCGTTCTTCGTGGGAATCCGTCCCTTCTGCCGGGAAGACGGATTGCCACGCCAGCGTGCGCGCTGGCTCGCAATGACAGGTATGCGCAAACTGTCAATTTTCCAACAGGCGCCTCGTTTTTTATGCGGGCTGGTTGACTACTCCGGCAAAGAGGGGCTGGCCGGCGGCGCTGGTGAGGACAAAGAGGAAGGGCCGGTCCAGGGTGAAGTCCACCTGATCCTCCGGCGGCATGGCCCCGCCGGCCGCGGCCATCACGGTGAAGGCGGCGGCGGTGACGCCCTCCTCATCCACCGCCACCCGGGCGGCGTGGGTGGCCTGAGTGACAGAAATGTCCTCCACAGCTTCCGTCATGGGAGTGAAGTCGGACACCGCCGGGTCAAACACGTCGGTGATCCCCATGGCCTGCAATCCCTCAATCAGATCCAGCTGGCCGGACACGTCAAATTTGGGCATGGACAGGTTGACTCTGAGGTACTTCTGGTTTTCCCATTCCCCGTTGGAGAGCAGGAACTCCATGACCTCCGGGTCGTCCAGCAGCTGATCTACGCTCACCCCTTCGTCGGGCAGGACCATCCACAGGGTACCGCCGTACAGCACGGACTTCCCCACGGCGGAGAACTGATCCCCCCAGCAGTAGTTGTTGGAGGAGGAGCTGTGCATGAAGTCGCACTTTACGTCCCCGTCGGGGGCGTGGAACGTTTCGGGGGCGGTGTTGTCCGGGTTGAACTCCTGGGACCACCGGCCCTGGTAGTAGACGGTGGTGGCCAGGGCCAGCACGGTCTCCGGGTCCAGGCACACCTGGCCTGCCGCCTCCTTCAGCAGCCCGCCGGTCTGGTCGTTGAGCCAGGCTTGCAGGGCCTGGTCCAGCTCGGCGGAACCCATCTCCCCCTGGTAGGAGGAGGTGTAGTAGGTGTCCGCCAGAGTGTCCAGGGTGGACTGGTTGAAGGGCACATCCTCGTTGAGCCACAGGGAGGAGGCCAGCACGCTGGTCAGCATCCCGTCGTCGCTGTAGTTGGCGTTCCACAGGGCCCTGGCCTGGGCCCGCAGGGTGTCGATGCTGTCCTGCCCCAGCAGGTCCAGGATCTGCTGGCGGCTGCTGCCGTCGGTGAGCTCGGCCAGCATCCCAAGAGCGAAGTAGATGTTCAGGGGGGAGCACACCTTGTTTTCTGTCCCGCTGTCCCCCAGGAACTGGCGCAGGGTAGCGGTATAGTATCCCTCCAGCCCGCTGTCATAGCCCTCGGGCTGGTTCAGCTGGGCCTTTTGGCTGGTCCGCCAGGTGTCGTAGTCGGCGCTCCAGCGGTCGGAATCCAGGGAACCGTCGGGGTTGAGATAGTCCATCTCGTTGGGGTAGGGGGCCATGTCCGGATACTCCGCCACCGCCAGGGCGGAGGCCTGGCCTGTCAAAGGGCTGCCTCCGGGCCAAAGTACAATGCCGATAACGATGGCGGCGGCTGCCGCCACGGCGGTAAGCCCCATCCACAGGGGGCGGCGGTGAGGCGCTTTTTGGGGCGGTTTGTCCGCCTGAGCCACCAGTTCCGGGTCTACGTGCTCCAGGCTGTCCAGCAGTTCGTCCGCTTTCATACTGTAAATCCCTCCTTGGTCAGGTGGTCCCGCAGCCGCTGCCGGGTGCGGAACAGGGTGGTTTTCACCTTGCTCTGGGTGAGCCCGTACCGTCGGGCGATGGCGGCGATGGGGTCAAAAAACCAGTACCGCCGCAGGAAGAGGTTCCGGGCCTCCTCAGGCAGGGTTTTGAGGAAGGCGTTCAGGCTCTCACCCAGGGCCAGCCGGTCCATCAGCGCCTGGGTGTGGTCGGGACCGGGGAGGCAGTCCTCCAGCTCCCGGGTGAGGGCGGTGAGCCGGGCGATCTGCTTCCGGCGGCTGAGGGCCCGGCAGCGGTCCAGCACCGTGTGGCGCATGAGCCGGGCCAGGAAGGGAAAGAGGTAGTCCCTGGGCTGGTGGGGCGGGATGGAGTCCCAGGCCAGCAGGTAGGCGTCGTTTTCGCACTCCTCCACCGTCAGCCGGTCGGGCAGCAGCCGGAAGCCCAGCTGCCGCAGGCGGCTGCCGTACTTGTCCGATGCCGCCCGGATGCCTCCCTCGTCCCGGGTCAGAAATAAAGTCACAATCTGGGCGTCCTCCACGGTACTCACTCCTCTCCTGTGGGCTGGTGAAAAGGCCTTTCACCCCTGTCAGCGAGTTGGGAGGGGAAAAGGTTACAGTCAGAACAAATTTTTTGTGAAAAAAGGGGCCTGCGGCGGCAGGCCCCTTTCGTTTCAGATCTGGGGGAAGGGCTGAGGAATCAATTCCCCGGCGCAGTAGCGGGCAGCGATGTTCCGGTCGTCCCCGTCGTAGAGGAACTGCTCCAGCCGCTCAAAGGGGGTGCGCTCCACCAGGGCATCCAGAGCGGAGGGGCGGAGCACCAGGGCGTCAAATGCGAAGCCGGGCAGGAAGGCGCCTACCTGACCGAAGAAGGAGCCCGCGCCCCGGGTGGCCAGATAGAAGGCCTCGGTCAGGGAGAGGGGGGCCTGGTCGGGGTGGTTCAGCCAGCGCAGCTTGGAGGCCTGCACCGTAGCGGTTACGCTGCGGCTCACGTTGGCGGTGTGGCCTCCGGCCACGTCGCTGGCCACGCAGCACCGCAGCCCCTGCTCCAGATCCTGCCGCAGGGGCATGATGCCGCTGGACAGGTTGGTGTTGGACAGGGCGCAGTGGGCCAGCATGACGCCTTTCTCTCTCAGTAGGGCCTTTTCACCGTCGGACAGGTGGATGGCGTGGGCCATGATGGTCTTGTCCTGCCGCAGCAGGCCGAAGTGCTCATACACCTGGGTGTAGGTGGGGATATCCGGGTGGAGCTGGGCTACCCAGGCCACCTCGCTGGGGTTCTCCGACAGGTGGGACTGGATGGGCAGATCATATTTCTCGCCCAGCTGACCCAGACCGTCCATCAGCCTGGCCGTGGTGGAGGGGACGAACCGGGGGGTGAGGATGAAGCCGGTGCGGCGCAGCTCTTCCCGGCTGCGGCAGATCAGCTCCTCGGTGTCCGCCAGGGAGGCGCCGGTGTCCTCCTGAAGCTCCGGGGGAGAGTTGCGGTCCATGTTCACCTTGCCGATGAGGCCGCGGAGGCCGGAGGCCTCGGACAGCTCCATAAGACGCCATGCCGCCTCCTTGTGGACGGTGGCAAAGGCGGCAAAGCGCAGGGTGCCTACCGCCCACAGGTGGTTGAGAAAGGCCTTCCACGCCCGGTCGGCAAAGGAGGAATCGGCAAAGCGGGCCTCCGCCGGGAAGGTGTAGGTCTCCAGCCAGGGCAGAAGTTCCTTGTCGTAACCGATGCCCCGGTTAATAATCTGGGGGGCGTGGATGTGCAGGTCGGTAAAGGCAGGGATGATCAGGGCGTCCCCCCAGTCCTCCACCGGCTGACCGGCGTACTCTGGGGGCAGAGTGTCATACAGACCAACGATAGTCTCTCCCTGGGAGATTAGATAGGCCTCAGGACGTACCTCCAGCGTCCCCAGTTTGGGAGTGTGTAGGAAGGTTCCTTTCAGGATCATGTGGTACTCCTTTCAGAGTTGAAAAGAATCAGGGTACCAGTTCCACGGTATAACCCAGCTCACGCAGGCCGCTGACAATGCCGCCTGGGGTCAGTCCCACGGACCGTCCCGGTCCGTGGGGGCCCGGAAGGATCAGATCTGCCGGACGGACAAAGTTCGTCCGGCATCAAGGTCTTGCCAGAGGCAAGACGCTTGGGCCGCCTGACGGCGGAGCATGGTGGACCCGATGGGAGTGGTTCAGGGCACCAGTTCCACGGTGTAGCCCATCTCTCTCAGGCCGCTGACAATACCGCCGGGGTCCACCATGTGGCCGGCGCCCACCGCCATAAAGTAGGTGTGGCTGCCCTCAGTCTCCAGATAGCCCGCGGCGGCCTCGATCATGCCGGGGTCCCGCTCGGTGAACAGCTTGGAGTTGAGCTCGTCGGTGCTGTTGATGATGGCGGCCTTGTCATAGACCTTGGAGAAGGCCTCCGGGTCCCGGTCCTTCCAGGCCGCGAACATGGCGGAGAGGATCTCCTCCTGAGCCTGGAGCGCCTCGTCGATCTCGGGGGAAGTGGCGGCGCCGGACAGGGTGCTCTCAAAACCGGCCAGGGCGGAGTCCAGATAAGACTCCTGATACTCGGGGGAGAGACCGTCGAAGATGCCGCCCTGGAAGGCGTAGGTCTCCACCGCGCCGATAGCCTTGCCGGCGTTGACGGCGGCGGCGTTCACATAGAGGTCAATGGCCATGGCGTTGCTGCCGGTGGTGTCGTCCTGCATGGACAGGGTGGAGAAGGTGGAGGCCAGAGCCCAGGGCTTATAGGCGTCCAGCCCGTTGGGGGCCATACCCAGCGCGGTAGCCGCGGCCTGTACCCGCTGATAGAGCTCGGGGCTGATGTGGTCGGCCAGAGTGGTGCCGTCCTGATAGGTCTGGAGGCTCTGAAGCAGGGCGATACCCTCCTGGTCGTTCAGATCCAGCTCAAAGATAACCTCCTCGGAGGCCTGAATGGCGTCCCGGAGAGATTTGTGGAGGGGATAGACGTTGTCCCGGTCCAGATGTATGGTGCCCAGCAGATACAGGGTATTATCCCCGTTGGTGGCCTTCCACAGCAGGCCCTTGGAGCCGGCGTCCTGCCCGTCATAGATGGCCAGAATCAGCCGGTTGGCCATGACCATGGCCTCCTGATAGGTGCAGGTGCGCTCCTGGGCCAGGCTTGCGCCGTCTCCCTGGACCACGCCCAGCCCGGTCAGAAAGGCCTCCGGGCCCTCCTCCACGCCGGGCAGGTCATAAGTGGCCGCCTCTTGATACAGGGCGTTCATCACGCCGCCCCGGGTGGTGTCTACCACCAGGCCCACGGCGTCTGCCGTCCGGGGTTCCAGCTCCAGCAGGGCCAGCTTGTCGGCCACTACCTTGGTCATGGACTCCAACTGCTCCATGGTCACCGGGCTCTGGATGTAGGTGGTGTAGTTGTCGTCCACCAGACCCAGGGCGTAGCTGTCGGCCAGCTGGCTTACCGCCCAGGAGGAGGGCTGCTGGGGTTCCGCCGCCAGCGTGGGGAGGACCAGCAGAGCAGCGGAGAGCAGGCCGGCCAGGGCTTTTTTCAACAGGTTCCGTTTCATAGAGGGATGCTCCTTTCCTTATGTGGAGAATGGTGTGTTTATGTCAGACTGAGGCTGGCGATGTACTGCTTGGCGGTGCGGGGCGTTCGGCCGGGATGTCTCATCTCCCAACGGCCGGCGCCGGTACGAAGGGTCTCCCGGTCCATGGTCACGCCGTACAGAGCGGCCATTTTTTCCACCAGGTCCAGGAATTCAGCCTTGTTCAGAGCCAGATAGGGAATACGCAAGCCGAACCGCTCGGCCAGAGAGGTCTTTTCCTGGATGGTCTCGCTGGCATCCACCTCGTCCCCCGCCCGGTCGGAGAAGGTCTGCCGCACCAGGTGGCGGCGGTTGGAGGTGGCGTAGATGGCCACGTTGGCGGGGCGGCGCTCCAGACCGCCCTCCAGGATAGTTTTCATGACAGAATAGGTGGTGTCGTCCTGATCGAAGGCCAGATCGTCGATAAACAGGATGAACTTGAGCCGCCGCCCGCCCAGCTTGCGGATGAGCCGGGGCAGATCGGCCAGCCCCTCCTTCTGTACCTCGATGAGCCGCAGGTCCTCAAAGCCGGGCCGGGAGAGCAGGCTTTTCACCGTGGCCGACTTGCCGGTGCCGCTCTCTCCGAAGAGAAGCACGTTGTTGACGTGGTGGCCCTCCAGCATGGCCCGGGTGTTGGCAATGACCTGGTCCCGCTGGAGCTCGTAGCCCAGCATCTCGTCGGGGCCGGGGCAGTCGGGCTCCTCCACCGGGAAGAGCCGGCCGTCCTCCCACAGGAAGGCACGGCTGCGGGCGAAGAGGCCGGAGCCGTGGGCACGGTAGAAATCGGTGAGCCCCTCAAAGGTGAAGGGACAGCCGGCGGGCCACCGGGGCAGGCCCTCCAGCACCGGCAGCAGGGCGGGGTCGGCCTTCCGGGCCATGGCGGCGATGAGCTGCCCGCAGTCCAGCTCACACAGCTGGGCGAAGATGGCCACGTCCCGGCGGGCGGCCTCCTCCAGGGCGGGGTCTGACCCGCCCTCCTCGGCCAGCCGGGCGTAGGGGGACTCGGTATAGCGCAGCTGGTCATACAGCCAGTCTCCCAGGCCGGGATACCGGCCCTCCCGCAGGGTATAGAAGAGGCTGGCGTAGGCCTCCGCCGCCCCGGCGGTGTCGCCAAGGGCCAGCTTGTCCAGCAGAGTACGCACCAGACCCAGCTCGTGGGTGTCCAGAATATGCCGGTAAGCGGCCACGCCTCCCAGAGCGAAGCGCAGGGTTTCCATTATCATGTCGGGCTCCTCCTTGTCTGTGTCCATTTTATGCGAGGAGGAGCCTGCTGTCAATGCAAAGGCTTGACTTGCGAGCCGGTTTTCCGTATGCTTGAGGAAACGGGCATAGAGAAAGGAAGTCTTGTTTATGCTGTTACAGGATCAGCGGGAGCAGGTGGTGGAATACGGCAAAAAGCTGGTCACCACCGGCCTCACCGACGGAACCTTCGGCAACCTCAGCGTCTTTGACCGGGAGAGCGGCCTCATGGCCATCAGCCCCTCCGGCATGGACTATTTTGCCACCACCCCGGAGGATGTGGTGGTGGCCGACCTGGAGGGCAAGGTGGTGGAGGGCAAACGCAAGCCCTCCAGCGAGCTGGACCTCCACCGGCTGTTTTACCGGCGGCGGAAGGATGTAAACGGGGTGGTGCATACCCACTCCACCTTCGCCACCGTGCTCTCCTGCCTGCGCTGGAACATCGAGCCGGTCCACTATCTGGTGGCCTACGCCGGGCGGCAGGTGCCCTGCGTCCCCTACTATCCCTTCGGCTCTCTGGAGCTGGCCGAGGCGGCCTGGGAGGGGATGAAGGAGGAGTACAACGCCTGCCTGCTGGGCAACCACGGCCTGCTGGCGGTGGGGGGCAGCCTGTCCTTCGCCTTTGACGCCGCCCAGCAGCTGGAGTTTCTGGCCAAGGTGTACTACTACACCAGGCAGGCCGGGGGCGGCGTGAACCTGACCCCGGAGGAGCTGGAGGCGGTGCTGGGCAAGTTCCAGAGCTACCGCCAGGCCTGAGCCTTGCATTTTAGCCCGGTTCAGAGTACAATCTGGACTGGAAACCAAGAGAGAAGGAAGTGAACCAATGGATCGGGAGGAAGCCTTTGAATTTCTGGACCGGACCGCCCGGGGGATCGCGGAGATGTTTGGCTCCACCTGCGAGACGCTGGTCCACGACATGGGGGACCCCAGGCACCCCATTTTATCCATTTATAACGGCCATGTATCCGGCCGGACGGTAGGCTCCACCATGGACATCCTGGGCACCGCCAAGGAGCTGGACCAGGACGCTCTGGTCACCGATTTCGTCAACCTCTACGCCACCACCCCCTCGGGCCAGCAGATCAAGAGCAGTACCTTCCACCTCATCGGGGAGGACTTCAACCTGGCCCTGGGCATCAACTTTGACTACAGCTCTCTGGTCTATGCCAACCGCATCCTGGTGGATCTGATGAGCGCCGAGGCCGACCTGCAAAGCGCCATGTGGCACGGCGGGGAGGGCCAGCTGACCCAGATCTTCGAGGAGTGCCTGGCGGCGGTAGGCAAGCCGGTGAACGTGCTGACCAAGCGGGACCGGATGAAGATCATTGCCCTGTTGGACCAGAAAAACGCCTTTTCCTTCCGCAAGTCGGTGCCCTTTGTGGCCAAGCGGCTCCAGGTGTCCCGGTATACGGTGTACAAGTACCTGGGGGAGCTGACCGGCGCCGCCGGCGGAGATGAAAAACCCAAGGAGGAATAAGTTCCATGTATCAGGATCAAATCAACGCCTATTTTGACGACCCGGCCCGCCGGCAGCAGCTGGTGGAGATGATCTCCCGGCTGGTGCGTATCCGCAGCGTCCGGGAGGAGGCCCAGCCTGGAATGCCCTTTGGTCCCGGCCCCGCCGCCGCCCTGGCGGAGGGCCTGAAGCTGGCGGAGGAGCTGGGCTTCTCCGTCAAGAACTACGACAACTATGTAGGCGCTGTGGACTTCAACGATCAGGAGACCCAGCTGCATATCCTGTGCCACCTGGACGTGGTGGGGGAGGGCACCGGCTGGACGGTGACGGAGCCCTATGAGCCCATCGAGGTGGACGGGATGCTGTACGGCCGTGGCACCGACGACGACAAGGGCCCGGTGGCCGCCGTGCTGCTGGCCATGCAGGCCGTCCGGGACCTGGGTGTGCCCCTGAAGAAGAATGTCCGGCTGCTGCTGGGCACCGACGAGGAGAGCGGCTCTGAGGATATCGCCTATTATTATAGTAAGGAGCCCTACGCCCCCTGTACCTTCTCTCCCGACGGCGAGTTCCCCGTTATCAACCTGGAGAAGGGCAGCTACAAGCCGGTGTTCACCAAGACTTGGGCGGCGGAGAGCGCCACTCCCCGGGTGAAGGAGCTCCACGGCGGGTTCCGCATCAACGTGCTGCCTCCCGAGGCGGAGTGTGTGGTGGCCGGCCTGTCCGCCGAAGCGGCTCAGCCCTACTGCGACAAGGCTGCCGGTGAGACCGGCGTCACTTATGTGCTTACCGAGCGGGGAGATGACCTGCATATCCTGTGCAAGGGCAAGGGCGCCCACGCCTCCACCCCGGAGGAGGGCGTCAACGCCATCACCGGCCTGATCCATCTGCTGTGTGCTCTGCCCCTGGCCAAGGTGGGTTCCACCGCTGCCCTCCATGCACTGAACGCTCTCTTCCCCCACGGAGACTATGCTGGTAAGGCCCTGGGCATTGCTCAGGCCGACGAAATGTCCGGCCCGCTGACCCTGGCCTTCTCCCTGCTGGAGCTGAACGACACCGGCCTGTCCGGCCAGTTTGACAGCCGGGTGCCGGTGTGCGCCAACGAGGAAAACTGCAAGGCCGCGGCTGAGGCTGCCTTCGCCAAGTTCGGCTTTACTGCCGAGGGTGGGATGCAGGCCCCCCATTATACCCCCGCCGATACCCCGCTGGTCAGCACTCTGCTCAAGTGCTACGAGCAGTACAGTGGCCGGAAAGGGGAGTGCCTGGCCATCGGCGGCGGCACCTACGTCCACGATATCCCCGGCGGCGTGGCCTTCGGCTGCGCCATGCCCGGCTTCAATGGCAATATGCACGGCGCCGACGAGCACACCTGCATTGCCGACCAGCTCACCGCCGCCAAGATCTTCGCTCAGGCCATCATTGACCTGTGCGGCTGATGGAAACCCATTGATTGCATAAAAAGGCTGAAATCTCCAAACAGGGGATTTCGGCCTTTTTTTGTGGCTACCTGACGGCTACCCGCTGGCTACCAGTAGCCGATTAAAAAAGTGGAAAGCCTTGCAGCACAGTCTATTCTTGAAAAACTCGCAGGATGTTCCCTCCTCATGGTCAAATAAAATAAGGAGGAATTCCAAATGAGAAACCTCAAGAGGACTCTCAGCCTGGCTCTGGCCGCTGTTATGCTGATGGGCATGATGGTCGTGGGCGCCGGCGCTGCGAGCAAGGATTTCACTGACGCCAGTGAGATCAAGAATGTTGAGGCTGTCGACGTTATGGTTGCTCTGGGCGTGCTTCAGGGCGGCGATAAGGGCGACTTCCAGCCCAACTCCATCCTGACCCGTGAGCAGGCTGCTAAGATCATCTGCTACATGCTCCTGGGCACCGAGAACGCTGAGAAGCTGGCTGCCAGCGGCGCCATCTTCTCCGACGTGGCTGCTGACCGCTGGTCCGCTCCCTACATCGGCTACTGCGTGAACCTGGGCATCCTGGCCGGCGACGGTGCTGGCCACTTCTTCCCCGAGGGCAAGCTGACCGGCGCTGCCTTTGCCAAGATGCTGCTGGTTGCTCTGGGCTATGATCCCAAGGTTGAGAACTACACCGGCAACTCCTGGACCATCAATGTGGCTTCCGACGCCATCGAGGCCGGCATCTCCCCCAAGGGTATGGTGCTGACCAACGAGCTGTCCCGTCAGGACGCCGCTCAGATGGCCTTCCAGACTCTGACCGCTGACATGGTCAAGTACGACAACAAGGGCATCGATATTGACTTCGGTACCGGCAGCGGTTCCGTCAGCGTGGGTGCTTCCACTGCTGAGGTTGTTCCTCAGGGCAGCTACGATGACAACATGAACGCTGATAACCTGCAGTTTGCTGAGAAGTACTTCACCGATCTGAAGCTCGTCGACACTGCCAGCACCATCGACAAGTATGGCCGTCCCGCTCATGCTTGGAAGAATGGCAAGGATACCGTCGGTACCTATGCTGACAAGGCTGACGCTGTTTACACTGAGGACTTCGATAAGGATGAGATCGCCAAGGACTACAACTTTGTCACTTCCGGCGACAATGCCACCAAGTTCTACAACAACGGTGTGATCGACGCTTCTCTGAACGCCACCACTCTCACCGAGCGCGACTACAAGGGCACCGTGATCGAGCTGTATGCCGACAAGAACGATAACCTGACTCAGGTTGTTCTGGTTCAGGCCTACGCTGCCGAGGTTACTACTCTGACCAAGACCACCATTACCCTGAAGGTCTACAATCCCTGGCACGCCAGCAAGTATATCTCCGTTTCCTTCAAGGACGACACCGACAAGAAGGACGATACCTTCGACACCCTGACCGCTTCTTACGAGAAGGGTGACTACATGCTGACCTACTTCAAGGGTTCCGAGGTCAACGCTGCCAACTTCATCGAGGCTACCGACATTGATTCCTTTGATGCCACTGTCACCACCAAGAAGATCTCTTCTGTTGGGGACGGCTACAACGGCTACTTCACCGTTGACGGCACTAAGTACACCCTGGCTTCCGCCTACAACGAGGTTGCCATCAACGCTGGCAGCTCCTACACCTTCTACACTGACGACAACGGCTACGTGATCGCCGCTGTTGCCGATACCGAGAAGGCTGCTACCATTGATGATGTGTACTACATCGCCAAGGTTTGGAAGAACACCGACGCCAGCTATGGCGCCTCCGTTTATAGCCAGTTTGCCCAGGTGGTTGCTCTGGACGGCACCGTTCAGGAAGTCGAGCTGGAGAGCAAGAACAATGGTCAGGATCCCTATGACGCCGCTGCTGTTGCCGGCAAGCTGGTCACCCTGTCCGACAAGGCTGTGAAGTCTGGCGACACCGTGGTCTGCAAGGCCAACAACGACAAGTTCAACGTCACTGAGTGGAATCCCACCGAGGATTGGGCCAAGGTCTCCAACGTGACCGGCACCTTCACCAAGGACACTACCCGCATCACTGTTGGCGGCGAGACTTATCGTCTGAACAGCGATACCAAGTATGTGATGATTGGCGAGTCCGGTAAGGATCTGTCTGCCACCGTCAAGACTGGCGGCATCGCTTACACCGTGAAGACTTCCGGCACTCCCGACGTTGCCTACTTCATCACCGCTGAGGATTCCAGCGTTGTGAAGTATGTGGTGATCGGCTCTGCCAGCGAGATCTCTGAGGGCCAGACCTACAGCAAGGACACTGTGTACCTGGCTGACATCGATGCTTACGAAGAGGGCGACGGCTACTATGCCCGTAAGGTCTACTTCGCTGACGGCACCGAGGAGACCTGGCAGCTGGATTCCAACGCCTACGGCGCTGGCTTCTACACCTACGACAAGAACAGCGACGGCTACTACACCCTGAAGGATGCCAACGCTATGTCCACTGCTGTCTCCGGCGTGTGGGATGAGCAGGAGGGTGTTGTCACCGGTAACTTCAAGTCCCTGTTCGAGAACCTGCTGACCATCGAGGGTGTTCAGACCGGCAACCGTACCATCGAGGACATCAAGATTGGTGATGCCGTGGTGGTCGACGTTCACGATACCGATGCGGAAGGCAACTACGATGCTACCGTGTCCTCCATCGATGAGCTGAACTCCCTGAAGAAGGACAACGTCATTACCAATGCTGTTCTGACCATGAATGTGTCTAAGGACGGCGCTGTGGTGATCTTCATCACTGACATTGACGCCGCTCCCTAACGGATCAGCATTATCCAAACACTGAAGAAGGGTCCTGCCTCTGGCAGGACCCTTCTTTTATCCAATTATAATATAGTGGTAGGTTTGGCCACTCTTGTTAAACTGGTAAAAAGGACCATCGCTGTGGGAATCGGTATAGTGCCAGGATACTGAACTGTCGCTCCAGCTCAGGACATTGGCCCCGTTAGATGTGTCGTTCGGAATAAAACTGGATGCCTGCCGAAACAGCAAGTAATACTCAGGTGTAGAGTTAAAACTGTGGCAGGTAGATACATCCAACAAGACGATCTGGGCCGGGAAAGGCAGCTGAATGGTGTTGGGGTGAGAGTTGCCGTATTCCCCTGTGCCTGCATAGCTGCCGGTGGCAATCCGGCAGTTTCCTTTGTCCTCCAACGCAGCATCGATCTTCTCCAAATCCTCATTAAAATCGGTCCGCAGAAATGCGTCCCCCGGTTCCCACTGGTGAAGCTGATAATGTTCCGTATAGTTTGCCATGCACATTCCTCCTTGTTTTTGCTTGGACCGTTATGATCCATAAACAGCGCCAGATGGCGATCTGTTGCACAGGCAAAAAACAACCGGCAGACTGCCGGCAAGAAGTGCCCTTGCGGAGCGTCTGGCTATTGGCATGGGACGCAAAATATGTTATCATTTCCTGTAAGGCTGTCCCGGGAACGGGACCGGATATGGAGTGGAATGATCAGTCGGAGCGGGCTGTGCTCACAGGAAGGGGAGGCCCGCTTCGGCCGGGAGAAAGGTGGAACCATGGCAGACTGGACAAGAGAACCTTTCGGCGTCACCGCCGGGGGCAAGGAAGTGGAACAGTGGACCGCTCAGGCGGGCAGCTATACGGCCAAGATCCTCACCTATGGCGGCATCCTCCGCAGCTTTATGGTGGAGGACAGAGACGTGGTGCTGGGGTGCGACACCCTGGCCGACTATGAGAAGCAGGACAAATACTTCGGCGCCCTGGTGGGCCGGGTGGCCAACCGCATCGGCGGCGCCTCCTTTGACCTGAACGGGGTCCATTACCCCCTGGCCGCCAACAACGGCCCCAACTGCCTCCATGGCGGTGTTCACGGCTTTCATGAGGCCGTGTGGGAGGCGGCGGTCCGGGAGGGCAGGCTGGTGCTCTCCCACACCAGCCCCGACGGGGAGGAGGGCTTCCCCGGCACCCTGGAGGTGCGGGTGAGCTACGACCTCACCGCCGACGGCGTACTCTCCCTGGATTACTGGGCCAAGAGCGACAAGGATACCCTGTGTAACCTGACCAACCACAGCTACTTCAATTTGATGGGCCACAACTTTGGGTCCCTGGAGGGACAGCGGGTCCAGGTGTATGCCAGCGCTATCACCGAGAACGACGCCAACAGCACCCCCACCGGGTCCCTGCTGGCGGTGGAGGGCACCCCCTTTGACCTCCGTTTCCCCCGGGAGTTCCTTCAGGGACTGGCCATGCAGCATCCCCAGCTGACCCTGGGCAACGGCTACGACCACAACTTTGTGCTGCGGACCCAGCCCAATGCCCCTCTGGGGCTGGCCGCCCGGGTCATGGGCGGCGGGCTGTGCCTGGAGTGCTACACCACCCAGTGCGGCCTCCAGCTCTACACCGCCAACTATCTGGACGGCGTGCCCGGCAAGGACGGGGCGGTGTACGGGCCCCGGTCGGCCTTCTGCCTGGAGACCCAGGGATGGCCCGACGCCATCCACCACCAGGGTTTCCCCAGCCCCATCCTGCGGGCGGGGGAGGAGTACCGCCACACCACCACCTACCGGCTGGCTACCATTTAAGCCGGGCGAACGCAAGCAAAGAGCCGGCCTGCCCCATTGGCAGGCCGGCTCTTTTGCGCTTTAAGATGAGACGGAATCCAGCAACTCTTCCCGCTCCCGCTTCAGAGAAGCCTGCTGGTCGTTCAGGTCCTGGGAGGCGGCCTCCAGATCCCGGAGTGCGGCGGTCAGCTTCATGTGGACCTCCGATACCCCCTCCTGGGCCGTTTTGATGCTGGACTGGACGTACCAGTCGGAGAAAATGCCGTCAAAGAAGTAATCGGCAAAGGTGGCAAACTCCCCGATCTGGATGTTGGGCACCTGGAGCTGACTCACATCGGCCAGCTCGGTGCGGAAGTCGCTCAGGGCCCGCTGAGCCGCCCGGATGCTGGACTGGGCGCTGTCCAGCCGGTCATACTTGGCCATGGTGGCGATCAGTCCGCCCCCCAGCATATCCCAGGTGCCCCAGCTGCGGGCGCTGTCCAGATCGTCCTGGACCTGGCCCAGCAGGCGTTTGGCGTTTTCACCGGCGGATATGGCCTCCTCCAGCTCCTTCTGCTGGTGGGACAGGTCGGCCAGCTGGCGGTCCAGCTCCACCAGTCGGGCCCCTGTCTGGCCGCCCATGGCCTTCACCAGCTCCGCCTTCTCCGTCCACAGTGCCTCCAGCTGCTCAGGGGCGTCCCGCAGGCCGTCCCGCTCCCGGATCAGGCCGTTGAGCTTGTTCTCCAGATATTCCAGGTCCGACCTGGCCTGGTCGTACTGGAGTTTGGCGGCCAGAGCCTCCCGGCGCTCCTTGTCCAGCCGCTCCTCCTTATGACCAATCAGGGTAAGGAGAAAGGCGTGCACGCCGCCCTTCTCCAGCTTGTCCACGTCGTCCTGCTCCTTGCGGAAGCTTTGGGCGGTCTCGTCCACCTTGGCCTGCCGCTCCCCCCGCTGACGGTGGAGTTCCTCGATCTGGGCATCCAGCTGCTTGCGGCGGGCCTGGGCGGCGGTCAGGGCATCGATGGCCTGGTCGATCTCATAAAGGCGTTGGTTCATAACATCTCTCCCCCTTCTTTCCCCTTGATTTTACACACAACGACGGGGGAAAGCAAGGAGATACCCTGGACTTGCGGTCCAAAACCGGGTAAAATATTGATGACAAGCCCGCTGCAAAGGAGAACGCTATGGATACCATCATTCAGATCCTGGCCAGGGAACTGGGCCAGAAGGAGACATACATTCAGAACGTGGTGAACCTCATCGACGAGGGCAACACCATTCCCTTTATCGCCCGCTACCGCAAGGAGCTCCACGGCGCCATGGACGACACCACCCTGCGCACCCTGGCCGACCGGCTGCAATACCTGCGGAACCTGGACAAGCGGCGGGAGGAGGTCAAGGGGGCCATTGAGGCCCAGGGCAAGCTGACGGAGGAGCTTTCCGCCGCCATTGACTCCGCCGCCACCCTGGCGGAGGTGGAGGACCTATACCGCCCCTACAAGCAGAAGCGGCGCACCCGGGCCACCATGGCAAAGGAGAAGGGATTGGAGCCCCTGGCCGATCTGCTCTTCGCTCAGGCCATGGACGGCCCTGTGCCGGAAGAAGCTGCCGCCGGGTATGTTGACCCGGAGAAGGGTGTGGAGACGGTGGAGGACGCCCTCCAGGGCGCCAACGACATCATTGCAGAGCGCATCTCCGACGACGCCGACATCCGCAAGCTGCTGCGGGAGCTGGTGTGGAAGAAGGGCTATCTGGCATCCGCCGCCGCGGCTAAGGAGCGGTCGGACACGGTATACCGGCTGTACTACGACTTCCGGTCTCCCATCAACCGCCTCCAGGGCCACCAGATCCTGGCCATCAACCGGGGCGAACGGGAAGATATCCTGAAGGTGAGCGTGGAGATGGACCGGGAAGCCGCCCTCATCCCCGTCCGTCGGCGGGTGCTCAACCCCGGCACCCCCGCTATGGCCTTTGTGCGTGCAGCCGCCGAGGACGCCTACGACCGGCTCATCTTCCCCTCGGTGGAGCGGGAGATGCGCAACCTGCTTACCGAACAGGCCGACGAGGGGGCCATCAAGATGTTCGGCCTCAACCTGAAACCCCTGCTGATGCAGCCGCCGGTGAAGGGCTTTGTCACCATGGGCCTGGACCCGGGCTACCGCAACGGCTGCAAGGTGGCGGTGGTGGATGCCACAGGCAAGGTGCTGGACACGGCGGTGGTGTATCCCACCTTCAATGAAAAGAAGAAGCAGGAGGCCATTGACATCCTGTCCAAGCTCATCCGCAAGCACGGCGTGGCCCACATCGCCATTGGCAACGGCACCGCCAGCCGGGAGACCGAGCAGATGGCAGTGGAGATGATCCGCAAGCTGGGCGGCGGGGTGAGCTACATGATCGTCAACGAGGCGGGCGCTTCGGTGTATTCCGCCTCCAAGCTGGCGGCGGAGGAGTTCCCCGACTATGACGTGAATCTGCGTTCCGCTGTGTCCATTGCCCGGCGGCTCCAGGACCCCCTGGCCGAGCTGGTGAAGATCGATCCCAAGTCCATCGGCGTGGGCCAGTACCAGCACGATATGCCCCAGGCACGGCTGGACGAGACCCTGGGCGGCGTGGTGGAGGACTGCGTCAATGCGGTGGGCGTGGACCTGAACACCGCCTCGGCGCCCCTGCTGGCCTATGTGGCGGGCCTCAATAACACCACCGCCAAGAACATCGTCAAGTACCGGGAGGAGAATGGCGCCTTTACCACCCGGAAGGGGGTACTCAAGGTGCCCAAGCTGGGCCCCAAGGCCTTCGAGCAGTGCGCCGGCTTCCTGCGGGTGCCGGAGAGCAAAAACGTGCTGGACCACACCGGCGTCCACCCGGAGAGCTATGAGGCGGCCCAGAAGCTGCTGGAGCTGTGCGGCTACACCCTGAAGGATGTGGGGGCAGGAACCATTGACGAGCTGTCTGACCGGGTAAAGACTTACGGCAGGGAAAAGGCAGCAGAAGCCTGCGGCGTGGGCCTGCCCACCCTGGATGACATCGTGAAGGAGCTGCTCAAGCCGGGCCGGGACCCCCGTGACGAGCTGCCCAAGCCCATTCTGCGTACCGACGTAATGGAGATGAAGGACCTGAAGCCGGGGATGGAGCTCACCGGCACGGTGCGCAACGTTATCGACTTTGGCGTGTTTGTGGACATCGGCGTCCACCAGGACGGACTGGTCCACATCTCCCAGCTGTCCAACCGCCGGGTGCGCCACCCCAGCGAGGTGTGCGCCGTGGGGGACATCGTCACCGTCTGGGTGCTGGAGGTGGACGAGAAAAAGAAGCGCATCTCTCTCACCATGAAAAAGCCCAAGGAGGGAGCGGTATGATTCTCAGCTTTGACCAGGTGGGGGACCTGCTGGACGAAATGGCGGAGGAATTCCCGGAGGAGTTCTATCAGGACCTGAACGGGGGCATCTCCCTGCTGCCTGAGGCGGTGGAGGACCCGGCGGGGGAGGACCTCTACATCATGGGGGAGTACTGCAACGACATGATGGGGCGGTACATCAACCTCTACTACGGCTCCTTTGCCGCCCTGGCGGAGCAGGAGGACTGGACGCATGAGGACTGGGAGGACGAGCTGTACACCACCTTGTCCCACGAGTTTACCCACCATGTGGAGGGCCTGGCCGGCGAGCGGGGCCTGGAGATCAAGGATGAGCTGGAGCTGGAACAGTACCGGCAGGAACAGTAAGAAAGCGGCGGACGCCATGCGTCCGCCGCTTTTTTATAGATACGCCATCCTCTTACTTTTGTTGGTTTTCGCGTTGAATGAGGAAGCGGATGCTCAATGCTACACCGCATCCATACCCCAAAATAACGATCAGATAAATGGCCGTGCAGCTGCGTAATTGTGGGAAAAGCAACAGCAATAAATTACATACCACCGCAATCACCTGCATAAGGAGCAGGATATAATTGATGGCTTTCTTCATGCTTCTATAACCCCCTTTTTTGTTCAGTTGCGCTGAGGCACCACGGCGAAAAAGACCAGGTCGCCCCCGCCGTCGTTGATGAGGGTATGGGCGTGGCCCTCCGGGCAGTAGTGGCAGTCGCCGGGGCCCAGACGCTCCTCCACGCCGTCGCAGATGGCCTTTCCGGTGCCGGAGAGGATGTACATGACCTCGCTGTTGCCGGTGTGGGTGTGCAGGCCGATGGAGGCGCCGGGCTCCAGACGGTTCATCATGATGTGGTTGACGCAGTCGTCCACAAAACGGCTGTAGGTGGTCTTTTTGCCCCCCTTGAACTGAGGCATGGGGGTTTCTTCCATCTGGGAAAAACAGAGTTTCATAGGGGTATCCTCCTTACAGAATCACACCGTAACGGGCCGCCAGCTCCTGCAGGCCCTCCTGCAGCTCCTGCCGGTCAAAGCCGGCCTGGTCCAGCTGGTCGTCGGTGAGGGTGTTGGCGCGGGCATAGAAGTCCACTGCCACCTCCAGGTAGCGCAGGTCGTCCCAGTCGCTCTCCTGAAAGAGCAGATCTTCTCCGCCGCCCACATCGCCGGCGGCCAGCCGCTCCACCAGTCGGAGATGGAGGGCATCCAGCGCTGCGTCCTCCTCCGCACCGGTGGGCAGATAGTCGGCGGAGTCCTTCTTCAAAACCAGCTTGGCCAGGGAACGGGCCAGCCCGTCCACCTGCCGCAGCATCCAATCATCTGTCAGCATGGTATCGCTCCTTTGTTATAATTCCCGCACCAGTTTGACGGCTATGCCCACGATGCGGGCCAACCCCTGCTCGAAGTCCCGCAGGGGAATGATTTTGGGCTCATAGCAGGGATTTTCCGGTTGAAGGATTACCATACCCTTCTGGCAGCGGAACCGCTTCAGGGTGGCATCCTCGCCGTCCACCAGACAGGCCACGATCTGACCGTTCTCCGCCGTAGATTGCCGCCGGATGAGCACCAGATCCCCGTCCCTGATACCGGCGTTGATCATGCTGTCGCCGGTGACCCGAAGATAGAAATGCTCCTCCGGATCGGGCACGTCGGCAGCGGCATAGCCCTCGATCTGCTGGCTGGCCAGAATAGGGGAGCCCGCCCGGATGACACCGAGTATGGGTACCACCGGCTCCCGGCGAGCAGGGCAGGGGGGCTGGCGGGGGACGTTGAAACCCTGCAGCCACAGCGGGTCTACCCCAAGGGAGCGGGCAATGGCGGCGGCGGTGCCGATTTTGGGCTCACGCTGGCCCAGGACATAGCGGTTCAGAGTCTGGGGATTCATATTCAGCCGGTCCCCCAGCTGTTCATAGCTGAGGCCGGACTCTTCCATCAGGCTGCGCAGACGGGCGCCGAAGGTGCTCTCCTGCTCCATACCATGTTCCCTCCTGTCCAATTTGTGGGTCTATTCTATCACATTTTATCACCAAACGCAACATACTTCGACAAAAAATGATTGACTTTTATCTCCGTTTGGTGCTATTATGGCTATGCGATGGAACGAAAGTTCCATATTTGGATAAGTTCATCACCAATCGGAGATTTATTTCGGAGAGGGGAGAAACGCAGGGGAAGAAAAAAGCCCCGCCGTCCGGCGAGGCATCCCGATTGGGGAGGAAAATAAAAAATGCCCCGCCTTCTGGCGAGACATTTTTGGTGGAGGAGGGTGGATTCGAACCACCGAAGCGAATCGCAACAGATTTACAGTCTGCCCCCTTTGGCCACTCGGGAACTCCTCCATATGAACTTGTTGGAGCTGGTGGACGGACTCGAACCCCCGACCGGTTGATTACAAATCAACTGCTCTACCAACTGAGCTACACCAGCAGACCAGCTCGTCCACAGCGAATGTTATTTTATCAGGGAGAAGGGGATTTGTCAAGAGAAAGAACAAAATTTTTTAAAAAATTTTTGGAGGAGGAATGGGTATCCGGCCACGGGTGTGGACAGACCCGCTGCGGGATGTGCAGCGGGTACCGCCGGCAGAGTGGTGCCGCCTTTGCGGCGCGGAGCTGTATGGCCAGGAGCGGGAGCTTTGCCCGCTCTGCCGGGCGGAGCTTACCGACAGAGAGAAGGGGACTAGGCATGACATTACAGGAGTTATCGATTCAATATCGGGCAGGTGCGGAGACCCTGCGGCAGCGGGTGCAGCTGCTGGAGAGCCGAAGGACGGCCGCGGTGGACGAGCACGGACGCCGGCTGCTGGAACAGCGCATTCGCCATCTGGAGGCCATGTGGCGAGAGGCCCGGGACCTGGCGGTCCTGTGTGAGCGCTATTACGACAGGGGGTATCACTGCAATGTCCGGTACACGATATAGGAGAGGGAAAGAGTTTGCCGCCGATATGGCAGTCTATGCTCAGGTCATGGCGGAGGATAACTCCGAGCAGATGGGGCGGCTGCGCCGCAATGTGATGCGGGCCCTCCAGGAGGATGTAACCCCCCGGCAGCGGGAGTGTATGCTGCTCTATTATGAAAAAGGGCTCAATATGCGGCAGATCGCCGAGCTGACCGGTGTGGATAAATCCACCGTGTCCCGCAACATCAAGCGGGGAGAGTCCCGGCTGCGCCGCTGCCTGCGCTATGGAGCCGAGCAGCTGCTGGCGCCCCGGGAGTGAAGTATTTTCTACCGGGCGAGATGTTGAAATGTGAGGGGGTTCCATGATATACTTTCTTCCGAGAAACCGCGAAAATGGGCGAAGGGAGGAAGTTACCTTGGAATTGAACCTGACACAAAAGCAGACACAGACCCTCTCTCCCCAGATGATGCAGTCCATGGAGATCCTTCAGATGGGGTCTCAGGAGCTGCTGGAATACATTGAGGAGGCCGTGCAGGAGAATCCGGTGCTGGAGCCGGAGGAGCGGTACGACAAGGCGGATGAGAGCGATCAGCTCCGCCGCAAGCTGGAGTGGCTGGAATCCACCGACCCTCAGAACCGTTACTATCACCAGCAGGATACCGAAGAGGAGGACGACCGGCTGGGCAATTACGGTACCATGGAGGACCGGGAGGACAACCTGTATTACTATGTGCTCTCCCAGCTCAAGGTGCTGGATCTGCCGCCGGAGGTCATGGAGGCCGGCACCTTCCTGGTGGAGAGCCTCAACGCCAACGGCTGGCTGGATGAGCCTTTGGATGCCCTGGCTGCCGATTACGGCTGCCCGGTGGAGGTGCTGGAGCAGGCGCTGGCTGCCGTCCAGTCCCTGGAGCCCGCCGGCGTGGGGGCCCGGGACCTGTCCGAATGCCTGCGGCTCCAGCTGGTGCGCCGTACGCCGGTGGACCAGCTGGCAGTGCGTATTGTGGAGAGCCAGCTGGATGCCCTGTCCAAGAGCCGCTACGGCCTCATTGCCCGGGAGCTGAAGGCAACCCCGGAGGAGGTGCGGGCCTCCTGCGAGTTGATCCGCACCCTGAATCCCCGGCCGGGCACCGGATTTGCCGCCAGAGAGAACCTGACCTACATCAATCCCGATATCATCGTGGTCAGCTTTCCCGATCACTTCGAGCTGCTGACCAACGACTACTATTTCCCCACTCTGGGGATCAGCGGGTACTATACCCGTCTGCTGAAGGAGAGCGATGACCAGCAGGTGAAGGATTATCTCACCGGAAAGGTCAAGCAGGCCAAGTGGATGGTCCATGCCATTGAGCAGCGCCGCTCCACCCTCATGTCCTGCGCCGGGTGCATCCTGGAGCTGCAGGAGGCCTTCTTCCGGCAGGGACCGGGCCATCTGGTGCCCATGTCTCTGGCCGACGTGGCCGGGCGCATCGGGGTCCACGAGTCCACGGTGAGCCGGGCGGTAAAGGACAAGTACATCCAGTGCTCCATGGGGGTGTATCCCCTGAGCTACTTCTTCTCCCGCAGCCTGGGGACCAGCAGTGAGGACGCCGCCTCTCCCGACGCGGCCAAGGCCCTGCTGAAAAAGCTCATCGCCGGAGAGGACAAGAAAAAGCCTCTGTCCGACCAGAAGTTGTGTGAGATGATGACCGCCCAGGGCTGCCCTCTGTCCCGGCGCACCGTAGCCAAATACCGGGATGAGCTGCATATCCCCAGCACCACAGGGCGGAAGCAATACGAATGATTTTTGGAGGAATCATGAGTTTTCAAGGGGTATTTTTTGATTTTGACTATACATTGGGGGATGCCACAGAGGCCATTGTGGCCGGTTTCCAGTACGGCTTTGAGCAGATGGGTCTGCCGGAGCCGGAGCGGGAGGCGGTGCGCCACACCATCGGTATGACTCTGGAGGACGGCTATACCACCCTCACCGGAGACCAGCGGCCCGAGCAGCGGGCCCTGTTTCGGAAGCTGTACACCGAGAAGGCTGGACCGCTCCAGGTGCAGGTGACCAAACTCTTCCCCGGCGCGGCGGAACTGCTTGCCGCCCTGAAGGAAGCGGGCATCCCGGCGGGTGTGGTAAGCACCAAGCGCACCGACACACTGACGGCAGTGCTGGAGGCCAGAGGAGTGCGGCAGTACCTGGTGTCTCTCACCGGAGGTGACAAAGTGGACCGGCCCAAGCCGGATCCCCAGGGGCTGCTGGCAGCCCTGGCAGAGCTGGGCCTGAAGCCGGAAAATGTGCTCTACTGCGGGGATACCCTCATTGATGCGGAGACCGCCCACCGGGCCGGGGCCCATTTCTGCGCCGTTCTCAACGGTACCACTACCCGGCAGGACTTTGAAGCCAGCGGCCTGCCGCTGGATCATGTGGCGGAGGACCTTGGGGATCTGAAGGCCTGGCTGGGGCTGTAATTCTATTATATAAGGTAGCAAAAAATGCCGGGGCAGCAGCCCCGGCGTTTTTTTACGCAAAACGGACAACGGGGCCCCGTCTGGGGCCCCGTTGTCCTACAGAGAAAAAGAGGGGAAAAAGAGGAAAAATCGAAACAATTGAGATTTGGGTTACTTACCCAGGCGGCGGACCATTTCCTTGGCGCAGAAGGTGGCCACGTCGTCAGCGTAGGTACCGGCACCAAAGCCGGCGTCATAGCCCAGCTCCTTGGCCAGAGCGTGGGTGATACGGGCGCCGCCGCAGCAGAAGATGTACTTCTCGCGGACACCCTCGGCCTCGGCCAGCTCGATGAGCTCGGTGAGGTTCTGGATGTGGACGTCCTTCTGGGTCACGGTCTGGGACACCAGCAGCACGTCGGCGTTGACCTCGGCAGCCTTCTTGAGGAACTCCTCGTTGGGCACCTGGGAACCCAGGTTGTAGGCCTCGATCATCTCGTAGCGCTCCAGGCCGTAGTGGCCGGCAAAGCCCTTGCGGTTCATGATGGCGTCGATGCCCACGGTGTGAGCGTCGGTGCCGGTGGAGGCGCCTACCACCACCAGCTTGCGGCCCAGCCGCTCCTTCAGGAACTCATCGGTCTCGTCCATGCTCATGGCCTCGTCGGCCACGGTCTGCACCACGATCTCGTTGTAGTTGATGGAGTGGGTGAGGGAGCCGTACACCACATAGAAGGTGAAGGCCTCGTCCAGCTTCTGGCGGAGAGCCACGTTGGGATCGGCCAGGCCCATCTTCTGAGCCATCAGCACGGCAGCCGCGGCGCCCTTGTCGTCGTCCTTAACGGGCAGGGTAAAGGAGAGCTGCACCTTGCCGTCGTTCATGGTGTCGCCATAGGGTTTCAGCCGGGTCAGGTCCAGCGTGGTGTCAAGGTCCTTATCGCGAATCTGATACAGTCCGGAACTCATTTGCCGGCACCCCCTTTCATCATGGGCTCAAGGAAGGGGTTGAAGTACCCGGCGGCCTTGGTCACAACGCCGTCCAGGCCCTTGCCGCCGTCGCGAGGACGCTTGATGTCGGCAAAGATGCCCCGCTCCAGGGTCTCGAAAATGCCCAGCTGCTCGATCTGGCCCAGCAGATCGGTAGCCTTGTGCAGCACGTCGGCGGCACGGTTCTGCATGATGCCGCCTTCCTTGAACACGATCTCGCTGCCCAGGTCGTGCATGGTGCGGAAGATGTACTGGGCATTCTGGATGGCCAGGAAACGGTCGGACAGGAAGGGAGTGTGGATGGCCTCGGTCATCATGCCCAGCAGGTGGATCTTCTGGTTGGTCAGGATGGTCACCATGTTGAACAGGGCGTCCTGAACGTGGCCGCGGAAGATGTTGCCGGTCATGAACTTGGTGGGAGGCATATACTTCAGGGGAGCGTTGGGGAAGATCTCCCGGGCCATCTCGGCCTGGGCCAGCTCATACAGGAAGCCATTCTCCACGTCGGGGTCAATCTCAAAGGCATGACCCAGACCCATCTGCTCCTCGGGCAGGCCGGCCCGCAGGGCGAAGGCCTCGTTAAGGAACTGGGAGGCCAGCACGGTGTGAGCCTCTTCCACAGCGTCGGCGGTGGTCAGGTAGTTGTCCTCGCCGGTGTTGATGACCACGCCGGCATAGGCGTTGATGGCGCGGGAGAAGGACTGGTCCACCAGGGTGCGCTGCATATTGATGTCGCGGAACAGGATGCCGTACAGAGCGTCGTTCAGCATCACGTCCAGACCCTCGAAGGCGCCCATGGCGGCGATCTCAGGCATACACAGGCCGGAGCAGTAGTTACACACGCGGATGTAACGGCCCAGCTCCTCGCCCACCTTATCCATGGCCTCACGCATCAGGCGGAAGTTCTCCTGAGTGGCGTAGGTGCCGCCGAAGCCCTCGGTGGTGGCGCCGTAAGGCACATAGTCCAGCAGGGACTGGCCGGTGGTACGGATCACGGCGATAACGTCGGCGCCCTGGCGGGCGGCGGCGGTAGCCTGCACAACGTCCTCATAGATGTTGCCGGTGGCAACGATCAGGTAGATCCAGGGGCCCTGCTTCTCGCCGCCGTGGGTGGCGATGAAGTCCTCGCGGCGCTTGCGGCGGGCGCGGATCTTGGCCAGGCTGGCCTCCACAATGGGATCCAGAGCGGCGTGGATCTCGGCCTCGCTGTGGGTGGGCAGAGCTGTCAGGTCCAGCTTGTCGTTGGCCACGTCCTCGGCGATGGCCTGGGGATCCTTACCGGTCTCCACCATGGCGTTGCCGATCCAGAAAGCGGCGCCCTGGGGCAGAGCGCCCTTGTCCATCAGGTGCTCCACAACCACGTTGGGCAGAGGCACGTCGCCGGCGTCCACACCGTCGATGCCCAGCAGGCGGCAGATGGTACGCTCCACGGCCACGGTGGTGCAGCCGTCGATGAAACGCTGGGTGTCGTCCGCCACACGGGAAGCGTGAGCGCGTGCCTGTTCCACCAGCTTAAAATCAAGGTTCAGCTTGGATTCCAACATCGATCACTTCCATTCTTTTTCAGTTCAAAACGGGGGGCAGCGGATCGCCGCGGTTGGGCGGCGATCCGCTGTATTTATCTGGATTACTCCTCGTGGTGGGAGCGCTTATGACGCTCCAGGTTGGCGGGCTCCATGGAGAGCGCCTGGCCGCGCTCCAGGCCGGCCACGCCCATGAGCTCCTTCTTCTTCTTGCCGGTGCAGTAGTCGCACTGACAATCGGTGTAGTGCTCGGGCTCGGTGTAAGTGGTGATAACGCCCTCGTAGTTGCGCAGGATGACCTTCTTGGGGGTCTGAGAGATGACGTACTGAGGCATGACGGGAGTCTTGCCGCCGCCGCCGGGGGCGTCCACCACGAAGGTGGGCACGCAGAAGCCGGAGGTGTGGCCGCGCAGGCCCTCGATGATCTCGATGCCCTTGCTGACGGGAGTACGGAAGTGCTCCAGGCCCATGGACAGGTCGCACTGATAGATGTAGTAGGGGCGCACCCGGATTCTGACCAGCTCGTTGACCAGCTTCTTCATGGTGTAGACGCAGTCGTTGATGCCGGCCAGCAGCACGCTCTGGTTGCCCAGAGGGATACCGGCGTCAGCCAGCATGGCGCAGGCCTTGGCGGACTCGGGGGTGATCTCGTTGGGATGGTTGAAGTGGGTGTTCAGCCAGATGGGATGATACTTCTTCAGCATATTGCACAGCTCGGGAGTGATACGCTGAGGCAGCACCACGGGGGTACGGGAGCCGATGCGGACGATCTCCACGTGGGGGATCTCACGCAGCTTGGCGATGATGTACTCCAGGCGCTCGTCGGAGCAGAGCAGAGCGTCGCCGCCGGAGAGCAGCACGTCACGGATGACGGGAGTGTTGCGGATGTACTCGATGGCCTGATCGACCTGATCCACGGGCAGGCCGGCGTCGTTCTGACCGGCGAAGCGGCGGCGGGTGCAGTGACGGCAGTACATGGAGCACTGGTCAGTGATCAGCAGCAGGCAGCGGTCAGGATAACGGTGGGTCAGACCGGGAGCGGGGGAGTCCTCATCCTCGTGCAGGGGGTCCAGCAGGTCGGCGGCGGACTGATGCAGCTCCTTGGCAGTGGGGACGGCCTGCAGCCGGACGGGATCGTGGGGATCGCCGGGCTGAATCAGGGACAGATAATAAGGAGTGATGGCCATGCGGAGGGTGCCGAGGCAGGCCTTAACACCTTCCTCTTCCTCGGGGGTCAGATCCACATACTTCTTCAGGTCCTCCAGAGTCTCGATGCGGTTCTTGACTTGCCAATGCCAGTCGTTCCACTGCTCGTCAGTCACATCGGGGAACAGGATCTTACGGCGGGACTCTACCATAACAAGGTCATCCTTTCTAAATCAGTGTGGGGATGTGCCATTCACAGGCGTCAGGGACCGGAAACCGGAACGGGGGGAGAAAGGGTTGGGGAGGAGAGTTTCTCCGGCAGGACCGGACCGGAATCGTCGGCCGCAGAACGATCACATCAATCAGCTCATCTGTCGATGGGACAGGTAAGTCACAAAGTAAATGGGAAATAATCTGGAAATCGGTAAAACAGGAACTTACAGGTACTTTTTCTCAAAGTAGGCCTTCAGCTGGGGATTCTCACGCAGTGCCCCACGCAATGTTCCATTGCGCGGGGGCCCCGTGATTTGACATCCTCGGGGCAACTGAATTGCCCCTGCGGGAACGCTGCGCGTTCTGCGCGCCAAAAGGCGCGGCCAGCTGGCGCTGGTGTCCGAGCTGCACAGACAGCTCAGAATATCTTACAGATATTTCTTCTCGAAGTAGGCCTTCAGCTGGGGATTCTCACGCAGCTCGGACAGGGTGATCTCGGCGTGGTCCTTGGTGTAGCCGTTGCCGACGATCATGGTGACGTCCTTGCCGCAGCCCTCGGCGCCCAGGGCGGCCTTGGCGAAATCGGTGGCCATGGAGAAGAAGTATACCACGCCGTTGTCATGGACGGGCAGGATGGCGGCCATCTCGCAGGCGGGCACGTTCACGATCAGGATGGAGACATCGTACTCCTTGCCGTTGTTGACGGCCAGGGACTTCTCCAGCACCTCGGTGGGGTTGGTGGCGGAGCCCACGATGGCGTGGTGGCACAGGTTCATGCTCTTCAGCAGGTCGGCGTCCTCCTGGCAGATGACCAGGGCAACCACGTTACCGGTGGGGCCAACGCGCTTCATGGCCTCGTAGCAGCACATCATGCCGCCCTTGCCGGCGCCGCCCAGGATGAGCACGGAGTCACCGGGCTTCACCAGCTTAGCGGTCTGGGCGGGAGCACCGGCCACGTCCAGAGCGGCCAGAGCCAGCTCCTCGCTCATGTCGTCGGGCAGCTTGGCATACAGGCCGGACTCAAACAGGATAGCCTGGGCATCCACGTCCACGCGGTCGATCTCGGGGTGGATGGCCTTGATCTTGTTGATCTTCAGGGGGGTCAGGGACAGGGAGACCAGAGAAGCGATCTTGTCGCCCACCTTCAGGTCGATCTTGCCCTGCAGATCCTCGCCGATCTCACGGACGGTGCCGATGAACATACCGCCGGAACCGGTGACGGGGTTCTGCATCTTGCCGCGCTCATTGACGATATCCAGGATCATCTGCTCGGTCTTGGCCAGGTCCTTCTCGCAGGCCTCATAGATCTGGGTGAAGGAAGCGGAGTCAATGTTCAGAGCGGAAACGTCGCACAGGATCTCATTGGAGTAGCACTCCATGGTGTTGTCGATCTTCTTGGCAGCCTGGGTCAGCAGGCCCTTGGGCTCGATGACGCGGTGAGTGCCGTACTTGTTGCCTTTCTTCTGCATAGAAAGTTCCTCCTGTTTCGTTTAATGTTTGGTTGGGGAGATATATGGTTGGGGAGATAAGTAAAACAAAGGAATGAGATCAGGCCAGGGACAGGATCTTCCGGGCCTCATCGGGAGTGGCGATCTCGCGGCCCAGCTCCTTGGCCAGGCGGACCACCTTGGCGACCAGCTCGCCGTTGGAGGCGGCCTTGTGGCCCTTCTCCAGGTAGATGTTGTCCTCGAAGCCCACGCGGACGTTGCCGCCCATCACGATGCCGGCGGCAACCATGGGCCAGGCGCCCCGGCCGATGCCGGTGACGGTCCAGGTGGAACCGGCGGGGATCTGCTTCACCAGGTAGTCCAGGTTGCCCACGGTGGCGGGGGTGCAGCCGGACACGCCCAGCACGAAGTTGAACTGCATGGGAGCGCCGGGGACCAGGCCCTTGTTGGCCATGTTCACGATGGTGTCCAGGTGGCCGATTTCGAAGCACTCATACTCGGGCTTGATGTTGTTTTCGATCATGCGCTTGCCGAAGGCACGCATGGTGGGCATATCGTTGACGAAGATGTCGTCGCCGAAGTTGCAGGTGCCGCAGTCCAGAGTGGCCATCTCGGGGCACAGCTCGGTGGGCTGGAGCCGCTCCTCAGGAGTCATGCCGGTGGCGCCGCCGGTGGAGGGGATCAAAATAACGCCGGGGCAGGCCTCCTTGATGGCGTCCAGGATCACCCGGAACCGCTCCCGGTCCTGAGTGGGGGTACCATCGTCCTCACGGACGTGGACGTGGATGACAGCGGCGCCTGCGTCAAAGGCGCTCTTAGCCTCGCGGACCATTTCCTCCACGGTATAGGGGACAGCGGGATTGTGCTCCTTGGTGACCTCTGCGCCGCAGATGGCCGCGGTAATGATAAGCTTTTCCATGACACGCCTCCTCGAAAAAATAAAGCTACCCCGCCGGCAGAAGATGTATTCCTCCGGCGAGATAGCGCTTCATGAACAAAAAAACACTACTCATGTCCGCGGGAGGGGAAACTCTCGTTCAGACACAAATAGCGCTTCATGTGACTCATGACAATCCGTAAGCGCTGGGCCCACGGCTCAGGGGGAGGGCTGTACGATTCACGTCCCCCTTCGGCGGAGCGGACATTCACAGAGTACATCGGGCTCGCCTGCCCTTATCATTGCTCTGCTACCTTGCGCTCCGCGCCTCTATCCATGCGTGTTATTTACTTTTGACAAAAACACTATAACCCAGCCGTTTTTGTTTGTCAACTATTTTTTGAAAAATTAGGCCAACAAAATTCTTCTCTACCCCACAGACTTTTGTGCGCTACAGCGGGACGGCGCTTACCAAATGGTAACCAGAACTGGAAGAAGAAAAACTCCGGCAGGCGGCGTGAACTGCCTGCCGGAGCAGGGAAAATTTACAGATCGGCCTGGAAGAGATCCATGAGAGTATCGTCCAGTTTGAGCAGACGGCAGACACGCAGGGCGTCCCGGGGACAGGGGGCTCCGGGAGGGGCGGGGAGGAGGCGGTAGTCCATCCGGCGGGCGATCCGCTTGCGGGGATCGTCCCCCTCGTCGCCCTGGATGTCCCGCACCAGACCGGCCACCTGGTAGTGGGCGGCGGCCACGTCGGACACCCCGTCGTAGTGGGTGGTCATGAGGGCCACGCAGTCCAGACTGCTCAGGTGACGCACCAGAGCACGGGCCAGGGCTGCGCCCTCCTGGGGGTTGGTGCCCCGGGCGAATTCGTCCAGAGCCACGAAGAAGAACTGGCCGTGGGTTTCCCGCAGCAGCTTGTCCAGCAGATGGACTTCCTTGCCGAAGGAGGACAGGCCGCCGGCGCCGGGGCCGCTGTCGGCCAGGATGAGCTCCACCCGGTGGAACAGGGGAAGGGTGGCGGACTGGGCAAAGACGAAGAAGCCGCACTGGCACAGAAGCAGGGAGAGCACGGTGGAGCGGAGAGACACGGTCTTGCCGCCCATGTTGGCGCCGGTGATGACGGTGCAGCCCGGTTTCAGATCCAGATCCAGCGGGGTGAACTGTTCGCCCCGCTTAGCCAGATCCTCCTCCACCTGGGGATGGCGCACCCCCCGGAGGGTGATGGATTTGTCGGCGCTGAGGGCGGGCCGGACACAGTTGTACCGCAGAGCCAGCTTGGCCTTGGCCACGATGAGATCCAGACGGCCCAGAGTCTCCATGTTGTCCAGGAAGGCCTGCTTGTAGGCCATCAGCTTGCCGGTGAGCATCCGGCGGACCTCCAGCTCCAGCTTATCCTCCTCCACCGCCAGGACACGGCGCTTTTCCATCAGGGGGCCCCGCTTGTCCTCCATGGTCATGCGGATGGCCTTCTCCAGCTTGGCCTTCTCCGCGCGCAGGGGTGCCAGGTCGTTGTGGTAGGAATTGACAACGGAGAAGGTGGGCAGACGGCGTCCCTCCGGGTCCATCAGCTCCAGGGCGTCAGCCAGGGAGGGGAAGGACAGCCCGGCCATGGGGGGCAGGGCGGCGTAGGCCTGGACCAGCTGCTCCAGGGTGACCAGGAAATGCTTGATCTCAAAGAGCTCCACCAGATCGAAGGGGGCGCCGGGGTCCCGGTCGAAAGAGCCCCGGATGTCGTGAAACAGGGGCAGGCAGCGGGTGACACCCCGCAGAGCGGCGGCGGCGTCCTTGCGCTCGGCCTCGGTGAGCCGCACCGGGCCGCAGCCGCAGCCCTCGGTCTGAGGGGCGGTGGTGCCTGCGTTCCAAAGCTCCATGGCCAGAGCCACATTGTCCAGCTCCTCCTCCAGGGCGGCCTCCTCTCCGGGGCCGTACCACCGCAGGGAACGGGCGGCTGCCTTGCCGAACGGCGACATGGGACTCAGCCGGTTCAGTACCCACTGAAACCCTGCGTTTTCCCGCAGTTCATGCGTCAGTTCCATCATGATCCTCCTTCACGTTGACCACCGGCAGGTGGATGGCCTGCCGCAGGGCGGAGATGAATTTATCCGGTTCAAAGTGCCAGCCGTAGGCAGACCAGGGATTGGCAGCCACCGCGGCGATGGTCAGCTCCCGGCGGACAGCCAGTTGGCCGCCGTTGCGCTGGAACAGCTCCAGGGCGGCCCGGCCTGCCAGCAGGTGGGTGGCGTCCTGAGTGACCAGGGTAGTGGGAGCGCCCCGGCGGGCCAGGGTTTTGAGCAGGGGGTCGGTAACCCCTCCCGACGCCCACACCGCCAGGGGGCGGCGAGGCAGCTTGTTCCACTTGGGGCTGCCGCCTTCGTCCAGGGGCAACTCCAGAGGGGTGCCGTCCAGCTCGAACAGGGCGAAGCGGTCCTCCACGCCCTCCAGGGCGGAACGCAGGCCGGCGTGCTCCGGCACTTTCCGGTCAAAGAGCCAGCAGGTGTGGGCGGTCTCCGATACCACCAGGTCCATATCCCGGTCCAGAGAGGCACCGGTACACAACAGGGCCACGCCTTCCACACCGGCGCCAGCCAGAGACTTTCGTCCGGCGGCCCCGTCGATGAGGACCCGCTGGGCCCCCAATTCCATGAAGCGAGCGGTGAGGGGGCGCAGCTGTCCGGCGGCAGAGGGACCGGCCAGCTGGACATAGCCGTCAGACAGGGTGCGGAAAATAGCCACCGGTCCCAGGGGGGTCATCACGTCGGTCAGGTCCACCACCTCCAGGGTGGCGTCGCACAGCGTGATCATGCCCCGGGCGGTGGCGAACAGATCGCCGGCTTTCAGGTACAGATCGGGCTTCTCGGTCCCGGTGACCAGGTCGGTGCGCTCTCCGTCCCGGCCCACCGAGGTGAGGGCCAGCCGCTCGTCCCCCAACTCGGCCATCAGGCGGCGCATGGCGGTGGTCTTGCCCGCGTTCTTGCACAGGCCGATCACGGTCACGGGGGAGGCATCCCCCACCAGCGGCGCTAACAGATGTTCCAAAATAGGGCCTCCCTTCCATAGGAAAATTGGGTCATTTTTGAGTTCGTCGAGGCCATTATAAGAGGCCCACATCGGTTCTGTCAATGGGGAGAAGCAGAATTCCAGCCGCCTGAAATCAGATGCGAGGAGTAGCAGAAAATGAAAAAAGCATACATCAATCATGCAGAGCCGGGGAACGGACGAAAGAAATATATAGCATAATGGCAGAATAAATGATTACTTTTTGGAATATAAAAAATAAAATTTACAAAATAACCGGGAAAAACCAAACGAGAATCATTTGACAGAAAAGAGGAACGCTTTTGTACATGAAATTTTGGAATGGAATTGATGCAAAAAAAGAAAACCGCCTGTCCGACGGAACAACCGTCAGACAGGCGGAATGCGGCGGGGGGAAAAGCTTACTGCTTGGAGAACTGGTCCTTGCCGGCGCCGCACAGGGGGCACACCCAGTCGGCGGGAACCTGCTCCCAGGAAGTGCCGGGGGCTACGCCGTTGTCGGGGTCACCCTCAGCGGGATCGTAGACATAGCCGCAGAGATCGCAGACGTACTTATCCATGTTAGAACGCTCCTTCATTTTCATCTTAAATCAAGCGGAGGATACCCGACGGGGAAACAACCTTGCCGGATTTCCTGTCCTGTGGTATGATACGCTTGTTACGCTACTATTTATAACACATCGGGGGACACTGTGAAAATTGGCAATATCACGATAAATTCGGCGCTGGCGCTGGCTCCTATGGCGGGAGTGACAGACCTGGCCTTCCGGACCATCTGCCGGGAGCTGGGGGCGGGCTATACCATTACGGAGATGGTGAGCGCCAAGGCCCTGTGCTATCAGGACAAAAAGTCGGTTCCGCTCCTTCAGCTGGGGGAGGGGGAACACCCGGCGGCGGTGCAAATCTTCGGCAGCGACCCGGCCTGTATGGAGCAGGCAGCGGGTATGGCCGCGGAGCGCTCCGGCGCCGATATCATCGACATCAATATGGGCTGCCCGGTGCCTAAAGTGGCCAATTCCGGCGACGGCTCGGGGCTGATGAAGAACCCGGAGCTGGCTGTGAAGGTGGCGGAGGCGGTGATCCGGGGCGCCGGTGGCAGGCCGGTGACGGTGAAGTTCCGTCTGGGCTGGGACAAGGGCTCCATCAACTGCGTGGAGTTTGCCAAAGCCATGGAGGAGGCCGGAGTGGCTGCCGTGGCGGTCCACGGACGGACCCGCACCCAGATGTACTCCGGCACCGCCAACTGGGACTACATCCGGGCGGTGAAGGAGACGGTTTCCATTCCGGTCATCGCCAACGGCGATGTATTTGAGCCCAAGGACGCGGTACGCATCCTCAAGTACACCGGGGCGGATATGGCCATGATTGGCCGGGGCTGCTTCGGCAATCCCTGGCTGTTCCAGCGGGCCAATGCGGCGCTGGCGGGGGAGGAGATCCCGCCTCTGCCGCCCCTGGCCCAGCGGTGCGACACGGCGGTGCGGCAGTTTGAGCTGTCGGCGGCCCAGAAGGGGGAACACATTGCCTGCCTGGAGGCCCGGAAGCACTACGCCTGGTACCTGAAGGGGGTGCCCCACGCCGGATACTATAAGGAGCAGATCAGCCATGTGTCCACCCTGGAGGATATCTACAAGGTGACAGCGGGCATCAAACGGGATTTGAAAGACGAGCCGGACCGGTAACGGCGGCGGGTACAAGATAGAGAAAGGGGTGAGAAAGGCATGAAAGCGGAATGGGAGCTGGTCCAGCGGGCCAAGCAGGGGGACGAGGAGTCCTTTGCCGCCCTGGTGGAGCAGAATCAGGGACGGATCTACAATCTGGCCTTGCGGATGACAGGCAACCCGGACGATGCCCTGGAGCTGAGTCAGGAGGCCTTTCTCAACGCCTGGAAGGGGCTGGGCAAGTTTCAGGGGGACAGCTCCTTTGCTACCTGGCTGTACCGGCTGACCAGCAATGTGTGCATTGATTTTCTCCGCCGGGAAAAGCGGCGCAGCGCCCTGTCCATGACCATCTCTCTGGATGATGAGGAGGAGGCCAGGCAGGCCGAACTGCCCGACGAGCGGTTCTCCCCCCATGTGGAAGCTGAGCGCCGGGAGCGGCAGGAGACGCTCCGGGCGGGCCTCAGCACCCTGTCGGCGGAGCACCGGCGGGTGCTCATCCTCCGGGAGCTGGAGGGGCTGTCCTACGGCGAGATCGCCCAGGTACTGTGTCTGGAGGAAGGCACGGTGAAATCCCGCATTGCCCGTGCCCGGCTGGCTCTGCGAAACTATTTGAAAAAACAGGGGAACTTTTTTGATTCGTCCACGTCTATACCATGAACAAGGGGGAACTTCCCCCAAAACGGAGAGGAGGGAACGATATGCTGAGCTGTGACGAGGCGCTGGAACTAATCAGCGCCCGGTTGGACGGACCTCTGACCCAGGAAGAGACTGCCCGGCTGGAGGAGCACCTGTCGGCGTGCCCGGCGTGCCGGACCCTTGCGGAGGATCTGAAGGAGCTCCATGAGGAATTACCCCAGCTGGCCGCTCAGCCCCCTGCCGGGCTGAAGGAGGGGGTTATGGACCAGATCCATACCTCCAAGGTCACTCCCTTCCAGAGCAAGAAGCGGCAGTGGCGCTGGCGGAGCCTGGCCTCCCTGGCGGCGGTGGCCGCCCTGGTGCTGGTGGGCGCTGGGGTTATGGACCAGTGGCGCACCGGCGGCTTCCGGGGCGGCGAGCAGGCCCCCGGCAGCATTTCCGTGGCGGTGGAGAGCAACCTGCCTGCCGGAGGCGATGAGGAGGGACCGGTGACCCGAGAGATCGTGCCCCAGCCCACCCAGGCCCAGGCAGAGAGCGGCAATCAGGAGGATCAGACTGCCGGCGGCAGCTCCGGTCAGGGGACAGACAGCCAGCAGGGCGGTCAGAGCTATTCCGGAGAGGGCAGCACAAAGACCACGGAGCCTGCTGCTGCGTCCCAGACACCTGCTGGAACTGGAGCTGAACCCTACAGCGTGACCCCGGACGACCGGGGCGTCCAGACGACCCAGGCCACCGTGAATCCCACGCTTACCCAGATCGGTCTTACCCAGACGGAAGCCCTGTACAAGCTGGCCGCCTGGCTGGGCTGGAACACCGACGAGCTGACCGTGGGTGAGGACGGGACCATGACCGGCCCCACTGCTCAGGACGGCACTACCACCAAGCTGATGTGCGCCGGACTGAACCAGGAGGGTACCGGCTGGCTGTGCCAGCTGGAGCAGGTCACCCCTGGCCCTGACGGTACCGCCAGCTGCACCGCCTACACCGTGCCGCTGGACGGCAGCGAGATCGTGCAACCGTAATTATTTTGAGAAAGCGCAGGCTGCGGGCCTGCGCTTTTTCTATTTGGATGTGACGAAACAGAGGGCTGGCGCGTAGTTCAGGTGAAAGGCCTTTTCAAACACCTGGAGAGGAGGGGTCATGTGAAGAAGGATGCCGGCGGGTTCAATGCCCGGGCGGAGGAGCTGCTGGAGCGGTACGCAGGGCTGGTTTACCGACAGGCCTTTGCCCGCACCCGCAGCAGGGAGGGGGCGGAGGACGTGTTTCAGGAGGTGTTTCTCCGCCTGGTGGCCAAGCGTCCCCAGCTGGAAACTGAGGAACACGAAAAAGCCTGGTTCTGCCGGGTGACCATCAACTGTGCCAACTCTTACTGGCGTAATCCCTTCCGCCGCCGGACCCAACCCCTGGAGGACACGGGGGAGCTGACGGCGCCGCCGCCGGAGGGAGAAAGCGAGTTGGACGCCTGCCTGGACAGGCTGTCTCCCGAGCTGCGGGTGGTGGTTCATCTCTACTACTACGAGGGGTACTCCACCCCTGAGATTGCCGGGCTGCTGGGCAAGAAGGAGTCCGCCGTGCGGATGCGCCTGATGCGGGTCCGGCGGCAGCTGTGGGACTATCTGGAAGAAGGAGGGGATTCCTGTGTTTGAGCATGACTATCGCGCCAAATTTGACGAGATTGCTCCGGACCGGGCGCTGGTGGAGGGTACCCGGGACCGGATGAGAAAAGCGTTGTCCGGGGAGAAGGCCCGGCCCCGCCGCCTTACCCGCCGGGGGCTTGTGGCGGCAGCCGCTGCCGCCGCCCTTACCGTTACCGCCCTGGCGGCGGGGCCCACCCTCTGGCAGGCCATCCAGAACGACCTGGGCAGCCGGACCTCCTATGCCACGGAGGTGGAGGCCGCCTGTGAGGATCAGGGGGTCCGGATCGAAGCGGCCCAGGCCCTGGCTGACGGCAGGATGGTGCGGGTCTATTTCACGGCTCGGGACCTGGACGGGAATCGGCTGGATGAGACCACGCAGATCAGTTGTTCCCTGATGAGGACGGACAGGGATGTCTGGCCCTACTGTCTGGAGGGCTTTGGCCCCGAGCAGTTGCCCAGGCTGACCCAGGTGGAGATGCTGGTGGACTATTCTGCCCTGAGTAAACCGATGGAAGGGGAGTGGACCATAGAAATTCCACTCCAGACAGTGGAATCTGAGTATTTTTCCATCTCCCTTGCATTGCCTGCTGATCTTGAGTCGGAGGGCTCTGTCATGGCCCAGGCCCTGGAACTCTCCCCGCTGAGCCTTACTCTGGTTTGTGATCAGGATACCATGTACCTGGAGGATGGAAAGACACTCCGCTTTATTACACTGGAGAAATTTACTCCTACGGTCGTTTTGAAGGACGGCACCGTCCTGACCCCAACGTATGCGGATGGAAACAGCTGGTGGGCCACCTGGGCCTTCGATCAGCCCATCGACCCGGAGCAGGTGGTTTCCATTACCCTCAACGGCCAGACTATCCCCGTGGACCAAAGCTGAACTGTCCCAAGGCCCCGCCCCTTCTGCGGCGGGGCCTTCCTCTGCCTTACCCGGGAGTTTGCGCGATTTTTCTAAAGTTTTAGTTGTAACTGACGGAACTTTCATGTATAATGGACAACAGCAGTTTACCATGCTGCTCCGCGATTCCAAATGTAAGGAGAGGAAACAAGTTATGAGCTATTCCGTACAAAATATCCGCAACGTCTGTCTGCTGGGACACGGTGGCAACGGAAAGACCTCCCTGGCCGAGAGTATGCTGTTTTTGACCGGTGGTACCCCCCGTCTGGGCAATCCTGCCGACGGAAACACCGTTTGTGATTATGATCCCGAAGAGACCCGCCGCCAGATTTCCATCTCCACCGCGGTGGCCCCCATTGAGTACAATGGCTGTAAGATCAACGTGCTGGACACTCCCGGCTACTTCGACTTCTCCGGTGAGGTCATGGAGGCCATGCAGGTTTCCGACGCCGCCATCATCGTCTGCTCCGCCAAGGGCGGCATGAGCGTGGGCGCCGAGAAGGCCTGGAAGCTGTGCCAGCGCCGCAATATGCCCCGTCTGCTCTACATCTCCAAGACCGACGAGGATAACTCCGATTACAACGCCGCCTTCGACACCCTGCGGGAGCGCTTTGGCAAGAACATCGCCCCCGTGGTGGCCCCCATCTGGGACGCCGACAAGAAGGTCATTGGCTTCATCGACGTGCTCCATAAGCGTGCCTTTGAGGCGGGCCCCAAGGGCGAGCGCGTGGAGATCGACGTGCCCGACGAGAAGTTGCCCGTGCTGGACGAGCTGTACGACGCCCTGAAGGAGTCCGTGGCCGAGACCAGCGAGGAGCTGATGGACAAGTATTTCTCCGGCGAGGACTTCACCTACGCCGAGATGATCCAGGGCCTGCGCCAGGGCGTCAAGGAGCTGTCCCTCTTCCCTGTGGTGTGCGGCTCCGCCATCACCGGCCTGGGCACCCGTATGCTGCTGGACATCATCGTGGAGCTGCTGCCCTCTCCCCTGGAGGGTCATCCCCTCATGGGCGAGAACGAGAAGGGCGAACTGGACGAGTTCGTGGCCTTCCCCGGCGCTCTGCCCTGCGCCTTTGTGTGGAAGACCGTGTCCGACCAGTACGGCAAGTACTCCTATGTGAAGGTGCTCTCCGGTAACCTGAAGCCCGATATGCAGGTGGTCAACGCCCGCACCGGCGCCACCGAGAAGCTGGGCCGCCTGTACGTCATGAAGGGCAAGAAGGCCGAGGAGGTCAAGGAGCTGGAGTGCGGCGACATCGGCGCCATCGGCAAGATGGACAAGGTCAAGACCGGCGACACCCTGTCCGACCCCCGCAAGGTGGTCAAGATTGAGCCCATCCCCTTCCCCGAGCCCTGCTATTCCGTGGCCATCAGCCCCAAGACCAAGGGCCAGGAGGACAAGATCGCTGCCGGTCTTACCCGCCTGAACGAAGAGGATCTCACCTTCAACTGGGTGAACAACGCCGAGACCCACCAGATGGTGGTTTCCGGTACCGGTGATATGCAGATGGACGTCATCGTCTCCCGCCTGAAGAGCCGCTTCGGCGTGGACGCCGAGCTCTCCGAGCCCCGTGTGGCTTACCGTGAGAAGATCCGCAAGAAGGTGGAGGTCCAGGGCCGCCACAAGAAGCAGACCGGCGGTCACGGCCAGTTCGGCGACGTGTGGATGCGCTTTGAGCCCGGCGACACCGAGGAGCTCCAGTTCTGCGAGGAGGTCGTGGGCGGCGCTGTGCCCAAGAACTACTTCCCCGCTGTTGAGAAGGGTATGCGTGAAGCCGTGGTCCACGGCGTGCTGGCGGGCTATCCCGTGGTGTACCTGAAGGCCACCCTGTTCGACGGCTCCTATCACCCCGTTGACTCCTCCGAAATGGCCTTTAAGACCGCCGTGCAGCTGGCTTACAAGGCCGGTATGCCCCAGGCCAGCCCCGTGCTGCTGGAGCCCATCGGCGAGCTGAAGGTCACCATCCCCGACAGCTACATGGGCGACGTCATCGGCGACCTGAACAAGCGCCGTGGCCGCGTGATGGGTATGAACCCCGACGGCGAGGGCAACCAGGTGGTGGAGGCCGAGGTGCCTATGGCGGAGATGAGCCGCTATGCCATCGACCTGCGGTCCATGACTCAGGGCCGCGGTTCCTTCACCTTCCACTTTGTCCGCTACGAGGACGCTCCTCCCGCCGCTCAGGAGAAGGCCATCGAGGCCGCCAAGGCGATGCAGGACGAGGCAGACTAATAGAATGCACAAGGGCCGGGCTGATATCAGCCCGGCCCGTTTTTTCGGCGGGAGGAAAAGCGTCCTCGACCAAGCGTTTTGCCCTATGGGCAAAACCTTGATGCCGGGGCAATTCACTTGCCCCGAGCAGGTGAAAAGAAGTGGGGACCCCGGCGGGTCTTGACCCGCTGGGGCGGACGCACCTCCCGCCGCCCAGGAGAAGGCCATTGAGGCCGCCAAGGCGATGCAGGAAGAGGCAGACTAATAAGAGCACAAGGGCCGGGCTGAAATCAGCCCGGCCCGTTTTTTCGGCGGGAGGAAAAGCGTCCTCGTCCAAGCGTTTTGCCCCAAGGGCAAAACCTTGATGCCGGGGCAATTCACTTGCCCCGAGCAGGTGAAAAGAAGTGGGGACCCCGGCGGGTCTTGACCCGCTGGGGCGGACGCACCTCCCGCCGCCCAGGAGAAGGCCATCGAGGCCGCCAAGGCGATGCAGGACGAGGCAGACTAATCAGATGCACAAGGGCCGGGCTGAAATCAGCCCGGCCCTTTTTTGCGGAAGAACAGCTATTATGTGCCGTAGGGGCGATTCCTACGAAAGAAGATCTGCACTTTCTGCTGTGGGGTAGAACTGAAGCGCGTCCTGAACGGTGTAGAAGGGACCGTACCAGTTCAGACCGTTGCTCATTCTGGCCTCCATAGCGGTCATGGCGGGGTACTGGAGGGCGGTGCGCTGGTGGGTGTAATTGAACCAGCTGTCAAGGATATAGCCGTCCTGGAGTGCTGCAACGGGATAGGCCAGATAACCCCGCTTGTTTTCGCCTGCCTCAGGCATGGAGAAGGCGGCGAATATGTCGGTGCTGGTCTGCTCTCCCCAGAAGATGCTGTCTGAGGTAAAGGTCTGCTCGCCCAGATAGTAGTAAGGAGCGGAGTAGGTTTGCCCGTTCTTGTCGTACAGCACCCGGCCGGAGACAGTTCCCGCAGACCTCCATCCCTCCGAAAGGTGCTGGGCGGGCCAGAGCTGGATAGACTCGGTGCCGTAGAAACCGGGGTCCTCGGTCCAGAGGAAGTGGTGGAAAATCATCCATCGACCTTGTTCGCCGGGCAGCTCCACCGCCACACCAGTGATGCGCAGGGGTTCGTTCGTGCTGTTATTCACAGAATAATTGTGGACATCTGTTACCACCCGCAGGGCGCCGTCGCAGGCGGCGATGTCCTCGGCAGTCAGATCTTGAAGCACATAATCGGGGAAGCCCAGCTCCAGCAGCTGTGCCTCGATCTCCTCCACACCGCTGTGCTCGGCAGGGCCTGTCGCCTGCCAGTCCATGGGATACTTGCACCCCAGCAGCCAGCCCAAAAAGCAGCCGGCCACCAGCAGGATGGCAATGGCCAGGGCCGCGGTTCCGTCCTCGATGCGCACCGGCGCGGGGCGGATGGCATAGCCCGCCTGATCCAGCTCTTTGGACAGCTTCCACAGGCTGCGGAGGATACAGATATAGCTCACCAACAAGATGCCAAGAAGGATGAATCCCACATACTGCACCAGGGCCAGCAGGAAAATGACGCCATACCATACCATCAGAGCCACAGCGCCCCCTGCACGAGCGGGAAGCCCCGCCTTTTGCTGCACCGCCCGAAATCCGCGCCACAGGCAGAAGAATTGGGCGAATGTAAGGAGCAGATTGACTCCGGTCAATCCATAGACCACAGGAGAGGGGAATATGGTGCTGTGCCAAATGGTGCTGTTGGAGATCAGTCCGGCATACAGATAGACGGCACGGAACACCGTGATGCCGAAGCAGAGACCCAGCCACCGATTTTCCCGCCGGAGGGCCCGGAAGCCCAGCAGCATCAGCGCTATACCTATGGCGGGGAGAAGGTAGTTGAGCCACCAGAAATTTAAAGTGACGGTGGTGAGGCCGATGCCGGTGAGGATGCGCTTGGTGGCCAGCCGCCAGGGGGTGACCTCCGCCACCACTTCTTCCGGTGGGGGCTGGATGACGCTGCTTTCCAGCAGGGCTTCAAATTCCTGCTCATCCATGGCCTCCCAATCAGGGTCCCGCATATCCCTCACCTCCCAACAGTTTCCGCAGATGCTTTTTCAGCCGGTAGAGCCTGCCCTCCACCGCCCGCTCCGTGGTGCCCAGTTCGGCGGCAATCTGAGCCGTGGGCTGTAAGTAGTAATATTTTCGGTAAAAGAGGGTCTGCTCGTTGGGGGAGAGCAGGAGTAAGGCCCGATTGACGGCGGCCTGCCGCTCCTGCCGCAGAAGCAGCTCCTCCGGGGTGGGCTGGGTGGAGGGGGTGTTTTCGTCCAGGTCCTGGGTGCTGTGGTGGGGTTGAACGGCCCGCCGGTGATTTCGGGCGGTATTGCGGACCACCGCAGTCAGCCAGGCAGTCCAGCTGCCCCGCTGGGGATCGAACTGGTCCACCCGGTCCCATACCCGCATGGCCGCCTCTGACAGACAGTCCTCCTGGTCGTGGGGGTCTGTCACGATGGGCGCGATGATATAGCGCATCAGGGGCCCGTAATAGCGCAGCAGATCATGCAGCCCGGTCTCATCCCGCCCCAGCAGCCGCTCTATGATATCGCGCTCCTCCATGCCGGCACCCCCTTTCCACGTTACCTTTCTGTTTCATTATACACGGGGCGGTGAAAAAACCCACGGAGAATTTTCAGAAAATTTTCAGAAAAAAGGGGAGACAAGGGGAAGAAACTATGGTAAACTTGAATACATCCCATCGGGACCCGAATAAAAATATTAGACACAATCACAAGGAGGTAAATCCTATGAAGAGCGGAAAGAGGATTGCAGCCCTTGCGCTGGGTGCCGCTTTGACCCTGTCCATGACTGCCTGCGGCGGCGGGACTGCCAACAAGGAGGATGCCACCGCGAAGATCCGGGCGGCCTCTGAGAAGGTCAATGCGGTGGAGAGTATGGAGGCCACCATGGTCATGGAAATGGATATGACCGCCATGGGCCAGAAGGTGGAGACTGATACCACCATGGATATGGTGTGCTTCAACGACCCCATGAAGATGAAGGCCGACATGACCATGGACATGGGTTCCCTGGGCTCTGTTTCCATGAGTATTTTTGCCGAGGCTGACGGGGATACCTACAATATGTACCTCTATGACGGCAACACCTGGACCAGCCAGACCGCCACCGTCAATATGCTGGAGCAGTACGACGCCCAGCAGAGTGTGAACCTCTATCTGGACAGCGGCGCGGAGTACATCAGCGTGGGCACCGAGGAGATCAACGGCGTGACCGCCGACAAGTATACCGGCGTGATCCGGGGCGAGGCCATGGAAGAAGTGCTTAAGGCCAGCGGCGCAACCACCAATCTGGAGTCCAGCCTGGGCGGTATGGTGGATGTGTCCGACTTTTACAGCGATCTGGGCGATATGCCCATCACCGTGTGGATCGACCAGGAGAGCGGCTATCCCGTGCGCTACTTCATGGATATGACCGACGTGATGCAGTCCATCATGGGCAAGGCACTGAACGCGGCGATGGGAAGCGTGGAAGGCGCGGAAGGTGTGGATGTCAGTGGCATGATGACCGTCGACAAGGTGGAGGTCACCATGGATTGCACCAACTACAACAACGCCGCCGATTTTGAGATTCCGGCGGAAGCCCTGGGCGCCTGATCCCAGATACAGACATTAAAAATGGGTGCTGTCAACAGACAGCACCCATTTTTTGTTCTAAATTCATTTGTGATACAGCTTGTTGGTCTCATACTGGGGCTCGCAGGTGAGGCGCAGGCCCAGACGGCTGTAGGTGTGGGAGTCCACGGGAGAGAGGATGACGGAGGAGTGGGCCTCACATCCCCGCAGGGCGGAGAGCTGATCCAGCGCCTGCTTGGCCAGAGGATTGGTGGTGGCGGAGATGGCCAGGGCAATGAGAATCTCGTCAGAGTGGAGCCGGGGATTCACCGAGCCCAGGTGGTGGACCTTCACCTGCTGGATGGGCTCCAGAGCCTCACGGGAGATCAGGTGGTGCTCGTGGTCGATGCCTGCCAGCCGCTTGAGGGCGTTGAGCAGGGTGGCGGAGGAGGCGCCCATCAGATCGGTGGTCTTACCGGTGACCACCTCGCCGTCGGGCAGCTCGATGGCTCCGGCGGGGTTGCCGGTCTCCTCGGCCACCTGGGCGGCGGCGGCCACCACAGACCGGATGGACACATCCACATGGGCCTGCTGCATAACGGTCTCCAGCTTGTACACCAGATCGTCGGTGGCGGTGCCGATGCGGCGGTCGCACAGGGCGGTGTAGTACCGGCGGACGATCTCCTGCCGGGCGGCGGCACACACCGCGTCGTCGTCCACGATGCACTTGCCCGCCATATTCACGCCCATATCGGTGGGGGACTTGTAGGGACACTCGCCCATGATCTTCTCAAATATGGCGGAGAGGACGGGGAAGATCTCCACGTCCCGGTTGTAGTTCACCGTGGTCTCCCCGTAGGCGGCCAGGTGGAAGGGGTCGATCATGTTCACATCCCCCAGGTCGGCGGTGGCGGCCTCGTAGGCCAGGTTCACCGGATGCTGGAGGGGCAGGTTCCAGATGGGGAAGGTCTCAAACTTGGCGTAGCCCGCCTTCACGCCCCGCTTGTACTCGTGGTACAGCTGGGACAGGCACACCGCCATCTTGCCGCTGCCGGGGCCGGGGGCGGTGACCACCACCAGAGGCCGCTGGGTTTCGATATAGTCGTTTTTGCCGTAGCCCTCGTCGCTGACGATGAGGGTGGTGTTGTGGGGATAACCGGCAATGGGATAGTGCAGATAGGTCTTGACGCCCAGGTGTTCCATCCGGCGCTGGAAGGCGTCGGCGGCGGGCTGGCCGGCATACTGGGTGATGACCACGCTGCCCACCAGCAGGCCCTGGCCCCGGAAAGCGTCGATGAGCCGCAGCACGTCCACATCGTAGGTAATACCCAGGTCGCCCCGGACCTTGTTTTTCTCAATGTCATTGGCGCAGATGGCGATGACCACCTCCACCGAATCCCGCAGCTCCTTCAGCATCCGGATCTTGCTGTCCGGCTCAAAGCCGGGCAGTACCCGGGAGGCGTGATAATCGTCAAACAGCTTGCCGCCAAATTCCAGGTAGAGCTTGTTGTCGAACTTGCGAATCCGCTCCCGGATGTGCGCCGACTGAAGCTCCAGATATTTTTGATTGTCAAACCCGATTTTGTCCATTTCCGGTCTCCGTCCCTTCTCATATCATTTTTCACTCAACGGCTATTGTACCACAATTCCGGGACGGTCTGTAGGCTTTTTTTCTGTTTGCGGAAAATTTGGCGAAAGTGTTGACATTATACTCCTACAGCTGTAGTATCTATGTAGATACTACAGCTGTAGGAGGGGCGGAGATGAAGCTGAGTGACAAGGAGTGGCGGGTGCTGGAAGTGCTGTGGACGTCGCCGGATGGGCTGGCTCTGGGCGAGGCGGTGGAGGCGCTGCGGCCCGCCACCGGCTGGAGCCGCAATACGGTGCTCACCTACCTGACCCGGATGGAGGCCAAAGGTTTGGTGACCATTGACAAGACTCAGGCGCCCCACCGCTACCAGGCGGCGGTGGACCGGGAGGCCTGTGCAGCTCAGGAGCGGCGGGGGCTGCTGGACCGGGTGTATCAGGGCTCGGCGGGCAAGCTGGTGGCCGCCTTTTTGAAGGAGGAGAAGCTGACTGCCCAGGAACGGGAGGAGCTGCGGAAGCTGCTGGACGACATGGAGGTGTGATCCATGGAAAACATCTGGGCCTTTTTGATGCAGACCCTTACCGCCTCGGTGGCGGCGGCGATGCTGCTCATTGCCAAGCGGCTCTTTTTGGACAAATTGTCTCCCCGGTGGCAGTACGGAGTGTGGGCCATTCTGGCCCTGCGGGTATTGCTGCCTGCCGGGCTGCTGGGCCGGTCCCTCCTGCCGGAGGGGCGGATGGTGCTGGAGACCGCCAAACTGGCGGCCGAGGCCAACCTGTCCTCTGCCCTCACCCAGCCCTATACTGGGACGGAGGTGGCGGCCCCGGTGCCGCTGCTCCGGCCTGTCATGCCCACCAGTGTGACCGACTGGCTTTTTATCATTTATGTGGCCGGGGTGGTCCTTACTCTGCTATGGTTTTTGCTGACCTATGTGGCTCTGCGCCGGAAGGTGGCCCGGGGAAGGGCCCCCGCACCTGAGGTGACAGCCCAGCTGGAGCGGGTGGCGGTGAGGTACGGCCTGAAGGTGCCCAAGCGAGTGGTTGTGCTGGCGGCGGCGGAGAGCGCTTTTGTGTGCGGGCCGCTCTCCCCGGTGCTGGTGCTGCCGGAGCGGGCGGTGGATGACAAGGTGCTCCTCCACGAGCTGCTCCACCTGAAATATGGGGATTTGTGGGCCGGCGTAGGGATCTGCCTGCTGCGCTGCCTCCACTGGTGCAACCCCCTGCTGTGGTACTGCTGGAACCGGGCCCAGAACGACAGCGAGGCACTGTGCGACCAGCGGGTGCTGGAACGGCTGGAGGGGGAGCAGCGGCGGGAATATGGCGTGATCCTCCTGTCCATGGCGGAGGACAAATATGCCCGGGCGCCGGGTACCACCTCCATGGCCAACGGGGGCCGCAACATCAAGGACCGTATCGGAGCCATTGCCCGGTTCAAGCGTTACCCCAGAGGGGTGGCTTTAGGGGCCCGGTGCGTGGCGGTGGTGCTGGCGGTGACCTGTCTGGCGGGCACCGGCGGGGCGGTGGCGGTGCCTGAGTATGACCAGCGGGGGAGTTTTGCAATGACCGCCGCCATGCTCAACCGGCCCACCACCGTGGCCGGAGCGCTGGACACCTACGCTAAGGCGGTGCTGTGCGACAGTCCGGTATATTTTGCTATGGTGACTCCGGAGAAGGAACGGGCCCAGGTGGTTCAGGCGGTGGAGGCACCCTTTGAGGAGGTGGACCTGAATGACTCCCTGTTCTGGGAGTTGAATTTTCACTGGTCCCGGCCTGCCTGGCAGGCGGAGTGGTCGGTGATGAACCTGCTGGCCGATGGAGCGGGTGGCTACACCGGCACCCTGTTTTTTGTCCCACTGGAGGGAGATGAGACCAAAGGCGTGGCCGTCCAGCAGGTGGCGGTCCGTCCGGAGGGAGAATTCTGGACGGTAACTCCCCTGGGGGAACTGGAGAGCTGGATGGGATTCGCCGAGGACGGGGCGCCCCGGTGGCTCCCCCGGAATTTGAACACCCCCGGCACCACCTACGTGGCGGAGACAGCCACCCTTCGGGTGGAGGTGGACCTGCGGATGCAGCTGGGCATTGACCGCACCGTATCCTCCTACAGACCGCAGCAACTGGTCGGTTATCTCTCCAGCGGCTGGGTCGAGCCGGCTCCCCGCCCCAATACCCCGTTTACTTTGATGCAGGACGGCTTTGCCCTCCGAGTCACTGTGAGACAGACGGAGGAGCCTGTGGAAGTGCCGGTGGAGCTGGCCTTCATGTCCCGGTCCGCCGATCCGGAGCGCGCCCTTTCCCAGGCGGACTACCGGTATACCCTGTATCCGGTGGGGCCGGATGAGGACCCGGTGCGGAAGAGCACCGGCTTATACAGCGGCGAGAATATGACCCTGACCGCCATGCCAGAGGCCCTGGCGGTGGCCGTTGAGGACGGGGATCGAACCTATATCTGCGTGGCTCTGCCGGAGGAGGTGGTCCCATGAGCAGTACCTATCGTGGCCTGACCAAAATTGCCTGGGGCTATGTGTTTCTCCACCTGAATCTGAACCTGGGTACCCTGAACGTTCTGCCCAACTGGGTGGGCTATCTGCTCTTTTTCTCCGCCATCACCCTGCTGGGGGATCAGCTGCGGGACCTGACCCTGCTCAAACCCTTCTGCATCCTGCTGGGAGCGAGGGAGCTGGCCGACTGGCTGGCGGTGTTTGCCACCGGACAGACACTGATGGGGCAGTTTTTCCTGCTGAATGCGCTGCTTACCTGCATCGGCCTGTATTTTCACTTCCAACTGCTCACCGACCTGGCTATCCTGGCGGATGGAGCAGGGGAGAACGGGAGCGGCCTGAGGACCTGCCGCAATGTGGACGCGGTGCTGCGTACCCTCATGTGCCTGCCCCTGCCCTGGGAGGAATGGGATACCCTGGGCACGCTTATTCTGATGGGTGTGCTGGTGGTATGGATCATCGTCATGTTCTGCATCATCTGGCAGCTCTTCCGCCTGCGGAAGAAATTTGCCTGAAAAGGACGGCCTGGATCTCCAGGCCGCCCTTTTTTGTAACCGGATTGTCATTGACAGGGAGGTCTATAGGTTGTAGACTACAGGTGAGGACGACAAGCAGTAGACCAAAGGAGGCGATCCTATGAGCGATTGGAAACTGGGGGCGGTGGAGTCCCGTTTTGCTGATCTCATCTGGCAGGGGGAACCCATGACCTCCACCCAGCTGGTGCGCCAGGCGGAGGAGGCCCTGGGCTGGAAGAAGTCCACCACCTACACGGTGCTCAAGCGGCTGTGCCAGCGGGGCATTTTTCAAAATCAGGACGGGGTGGTGACCGCCCTGGTATCCAAAGAGGAGTTCTACGCCCGGCAGAGCGAGGAATTTGTGGAGGAGACTTTTTCCGGGTCTCTGCCCGCCTTCCTCACTGCCTTTACCCGCCGGAAAAAACTGTCCCAGGAGGAGATCACGCAGTTACAGCAGCTCATTGATGAGAGCAGGGGGTGACCTAAAATGACGGCATTCTTGTCTCAGACGCTGTTTCCGGCCCTTTTGAACATGAGCCTCACGGCAGGTATCGTGATCCTGTGTGTGATAGCGGCCCGACTGGCCCTGAAGCGGGCCCCAAAGGTCTTTTCCTATGCCCTGTGGGCGGTGGTGCTCTTCCGGCTTCTGTGTCCGGTGTCCCTGCCCTCCGGCATCTCCCTGCTGGGGGCCCTGGACGCCCCGGCCAGACAGGCAAGCCCGGTGGTGAGCACCGTCACCTATGTGCAGCCCCAGCGGCAGCCGGAGGCTATCCAGCCCCAGACCGAGCAGGTGCCGGTGGAGCCCCAAACACCCGCCTCTGATTCCTTGGCTCCTGTAGTCCCGGAACAGCAGGCTACTTCCACTGTGGACTGGGCCGCTGTGGCGGCCTGGGTGTGGTTGGCCGGCGTGCTGGGCATGGCGGGGTACAGCATCTTCGCCCTGCTCCGGCTGCGGCGCAGGCTGGTGGGCAGCTTGCGTTTGCGGGACAACATCTATCTGGCCGACCACATCTCCACCCCATTTGTGCTGGGACTGGTACGGCCTAAAATCTATCTGCCCTCCACCTTGACGGAGGGGGAGATGGGCTACATCATCCGCCATGAGCGGTACCACATCCGCCACGGGGACCATGTGGTAAAGGTGCTGGCTTTTGCCGGCCTGTGCCTCCACTGGTTCAACCCCCTGGTGTGGGCGGCCTTCATTCTGGCGGGCAAGGACATGGAGATGCGATGCGACGAAGCGGTGGTGCGGCAGCTGGGCGAGCGGGTCAAGGCCGACTACTCGGCCTCCCTGCTGGCGCTGGCCACCGGGCGGCTCACCATCGCGGGTACTCCTCTGGCTTTCGGCGAGGGAGACCCCAAGGGGCGTATCCGCAACCTGCTGCGGTGGAAGCGGCCCCGGATGTGGCTGTCCCTGGTGGCTGGGGTGGCCTGCGTGGCGGTCATTGCGGCCTGTGCTGCAAACCCCGCCGGGCCGAGCAGCCAACCCCCTGCTGGCGGCGGAGGGCGGTATCAGAGCATGGAGGACTTTGCCCAGCAGACGATGGACAACGCCAAAGAGGTGACCTACTACTCCTACGCGAATCAGGAGGCCACCGCCCAGGTCACCAGTACCAAGCTGGCCTGGTTGGACAAGCAGGGAGAGTTGGAGGGGCTGGCTCCCGAGGGCACCCTGGAGGCCTGGACCTTCAACTACCTGGTGCAGATCGACGCCCCTGCGGAGGATATTGCCCTGGTGGGTGGGATGTACGAGGAGGACGGCTGGTTTGACCTGGAGGGCCAGGGGGGCCACAACATCGTCTCCCTGCGCTACCCGGACGGCACCTACGATATTCTCTACAACCAGATCGTCAACGACGACATAGAGTTTTTAGGCCACCACAACAGCTATGAGGAGGCTATCTACGACTGGTATGTGACGGACCAGGGTCTGGACCTGCCCCTCCATGTAAAGGACTGGAACGTTTTGATGCTCGGCCCGGATGGGGAACAGGAGATCAATGTCCCGGTCCGCCGCTACGACGGGGACGGCTGGTATCTCTATGTTCCTGTGATGGCCTGGACCCAGTGGTCGGCGGACCCGGTCCACAGCGTATGGGTGTCCCAGTACAATACCGGCTCGGCCATCACGGTGGACTACACCAAGACCAACCTGGCCGACTATCTGGCGGGGGACACCGGGGGCATGACCCCTGCCGGCGACAGCGGACGGGTCTTTGAGGCACAGGGGGACGGCTGGAACTACCGTTACTACTATGTGGAGGGGACGGAGGGCTGCTGGAGAATCACCATCCAGTGGCAGGACGACGCCATTACCGACTACCCCTACATTGCCATTGAGCCCCAGGTGATGGCCCTCATGGCGGAGAGCTTTACGCCGGACAGCCGGATCACCCTGTCGGGACAAGGGCTGGCCATGGAGTCTGTGCTGAAGAATGCCAGCGGACTGACCAGCCGTCTGGTGTGGGTAGATGGAAACCAGGAGACCGAGCTGGCCCGCACCGGAGCTGAGACCGAGGCGATGGGAGCAGCGGCAGCCAGGCTGGTGCCCATTAAGGACCCGGAGTCCTATATGGACGCTGACGGCGGGCTGTGCCTGTACCTGAACGGCCCGGGGGATTCCCACATCAGCGTCTACGCCATCCAGTCCCAGCCCTATACGGTGCTGCTGCGCTATGTGGGAGATACGGTCAACGAATCGGCCATCGTGGAGGACCCGCAGCTCTATCTCTACCTGACAGCCGCGGGGGAGGACACAAATGTGGTGCTTTGCGACCTGGACGACGATGGATTCCAGGAGGCACTAGTCTGGCCTGCGGATGAAGAAAGAAAGCTGATAATCTATGACTATTACGAGGATGGGCTCCACAAGATTGATGTGGCCTGGGAACTGGGTGCGGACTTTGCCGACTCCACGACCCTCATCGGCAATATCCAGCGGGAATACAGCGATTTGGTGCTGGCCAGAGTGGATGGAGAAGAGGGCGTATACCAGTACAAGGACGGAACGCTGACCTATGTCTGTACCCTGGAGGAGGCGCTGTTGAAAACATGACAGGAACAGAGACGCTCCATCAGCTGTGGCTGGAGGATGAGGCCCGCATCGTCTCCTTCCACCCCATGGAGGGCTGGCGGCTGCTGAACTTTTGGGACCACGGGCATTTCATGGGTTTTCTCCAGAACTTGCAGCAGAAGGGCTACCGGTTTCAATAAGAAAAGGGGACCTGCCGTATGGCAGGTCCCCTTTTGCTGTCTGTCAATCCAAAGAAATATGGCTGCGGATGCGCTGAATGATCATCTCCATGGCCACCTGGTTGCGGCCGCCCTCGGGCACGATCAGGTCGGCGTACCGCTTGGAGGGCTCCACAAACTGCTCGTGCATGGGCTTGACGGTGGTGAGGTACTGCTGCACCACCGAGTCCAGGGAGCGGCCCCGCTGTTTTACGTCCCGCATGATACGGCGGAGGATACGCACGTCGGCGTCGGTGTCCACAAAGAGCTTGATGTCCATCCGCTCTCGCAGGGCGGGTTCCACGAAAATAAGGATGCCCTCCACCAGGATGACTTTGGCGGGGCGGACCTCCACCGTCTCGGCGGCCCGGTTGTGCATGGTGTAGTCGTAGGTGGGGCTGTACACCGTCTCCCCCCGGCGCAGAGCGTCCAGATCTTCCACCAGACGCTGGGTATCGAAGGCGTCCGGGTGGTCATAGTTCAGCTTGCACCGCTCCTCATAGGGCATCTCGTCGTGCTGCTTGTAGTAGTTGTCGTGGTAGAGGATGGAGACCGCGTCCCCAAAGCGCTCCTTCAGACCCAGAGTCAGGGTGGTTTTGCCCGAGCCGGTGCCCCCGGCGATGCCGATGATCATGGTGTCCATTGCGTCCGCTCCCCCATTTTTTTATTTAGTATAGCATAATCCCCCCGGATGCTACAAGACATCCGGGGGGATTTCTCAGGTTTCCTCGTTCTCGAAGAGCAGCCGGTAGTCCCTCTCCTCATGGAGGTAGACCGCCTCCAGATCCTCGTCGGCCCAGGCGTGGTCGAAGGGAAGGGAGAACTTCACGCAGGTGCCGCAGGAGGCGGACAGCTTGCGAGGTACCGGCATCATCACCGCGTTGTCTCCCAGGGCTTTCAGCTTCTTGTGGAAGGTGAGGGCCCCGAAGTGGGTGTGGAAGGTGGCGATGTGCTCCTTACTTGGTGATGGTGAGTTCATAGTCCTCCCCCACCTCTTTCCAGGTCACCTGGTAGCCATTGTTGGCGGCAAACCGGCGCACGTTCTGGAGGGGAGTCTCATTGTCTACCAGCACCACCAGGGGGGTGCCGTTTTGCAGGGCCTTCTTGGTCATGAGCACCGGCTCAGGACAGGAGTAGCCTCTGGCGTCCACTTGATTCATACCGTTCACCTCACGCTTTCTTGGTGTTGCCCGCGCCGATGGCGCAGACCAGGACCAGACCGATGATGACGGCCACCTTACCGGCAAAGCTGGGGCCGTCGGTGGAGGAGGCCAGGCCGAAGTTATGGCAGAAGGCGGCGCCCACCACCATGCCCAGCACGGCCACGGAGGAGTCGCTGTTGCCGCTGCCGGAGAGGATGAGCTGACGCAGGGGACAGCCGCCCAGCAGCACGGAGCCCAGACCCACCAGCACCATGCCCAGCAGGTTCCAAAGCCCGTCGGTGTGGGCCACGGCCTGACCGGCAAAGCCGGGGTTGAAGCCGCCCTTGAGGCCCATGCCGCCCACGATCAGGTTGCCCACCAGCACGGCCACGAAGATGGCCACGAAGCCCATCAGCAGGTGGAAGTCCTTCAGCATCATGGCGTCCCGGATGCCGCCGGCCATGCACAGACGGCTGCGCTGGGCGATGGCGCCCACCACCAGACCGGCAATGAGGGCGGCGGCGATGGGAGCCCGCATGGAGCCGGGGCCCTCGGTGGAGAAGAAAATAAAGGCGGGAGCGGCGATCACCAGGATGAGCAGGCCCACGTTGACGGCGGGCATGAGCACACCCTCGATCTTGGGCTGAGGCTGGGACTTCTTGAGGGAGAAGCCTGCCTTCAGGAACAGGGTGCCCACGAAGATGCCGATAATGAAGCCAATGAGGCCCAGAATGGCATTTCCGTCGCCGCCGCCCAGGCGGATGACCATCCGCAGGGGGCAGCCCAGGAACATGAGGGCGCCCACCATGACGCAGAAGCCCAGCACGAACCGGGTCATGGGGGAGGAGCCGCCCCGCACCTTGAACTCCTTGCCTGCCATGGCCATGATCATGGCGCCCAGCACCAGGCCAATGATCTCGGGCCGGATGTACTGCACAATGGCGGCCCGGTGCATCCCCACGCCGCCGGCGATGTCCCGCAGGAAGCAGGCGATACAGAAGCCCATGTTTACCGGGTTGCCCAGGGCAACCAGCACCACCGAGGCGATGCCTACCACCAGCCCGGCCAGAATGACCGGCAGGTGTCCTTTGAGCTTTGTCACACACAACACCTCTCTAACTTTTTTTCAGGAAAGCAAACAAACTTTCTCTCAAGCAGATTATAGCGCCGGGGTACAAAAATTTGAAATACGAATTTTCCATAAATAAAATGAAAGATATAGAAAAAATCAATAAAGAGAGGTATAATGGGAAAACGCACAAAGGGCTGCCGCACAACGTGCGGCAGCCCTTTTGTCTGCTTATGGCTTGATGTGGACCAGCTTTTCCCCTCTGGGACGCACCGCGCCCACGGCCACGGCGGGTACCCCGGCGTCCATCATCCGGCCCATAAGGGCGTGGAGCTGGCGCTCGGGTACGCTAAACAGCAGTCCGCCGGCGGTCTGGGGGTCGTAGAGACAGTCCAGCACCTCCCGGGGGACGGCGGAGTCCTCCAGGGTGTCGCCGGCGGTAAAGTCCATGTTGCGGTAGGCGCCGGCGGGGATGATGCCGTCCCGTGCCAGCTCAAGAGCCTTGGGTACGATGGGCACCTTGCCCGCCCACAGCTCCATGGTGGTGCCGCTGCCCTCCGCCATCTCCTTCACATGGCCCACCAGGCCGAAGCCGGTGACGTCGGTGCAGGCGCTGAGGGAAATAGACCCCACCGCCTGGGCGGCGTACTTATTGAGGGTGGTCATCAGTTCCACCATCTGCTTGTAGTCGGTCTCCTCCAGCAGCTCGGCTTTGGCGGCGGTGGACAGGATGCCGGTGCCCAGCGCTTTGGTGAGCACCAGGATATCCCCCACCTTTGCCCCGCTGTTGGTGAGGATGCGGCGGGGATGGACCAGCCCGGTGACGCACAGGCCGTACTTGGGCTCCTGATCCTCAATGCTGTGGCCGCCGGCGATCACTGCTCCGGCCTCAGTTACCTTGGAGGCGCCTCCTGCCAGAATATCTCCCACCGCCTCCACCGGCAGGCAGGAGGGGAAGGCCAGCAGATTCATGGCCAGCCGGGGCTCGCCCCCCATGGCGTACACGTCGGAGAGGGCGTTGGTGGCGGCAATCTGCCCGAAGGTATAGGGGTCGTCCACCACCGGAGGGAAGAAGTCCACCGTCTGGATCATGGCCACGTCAGGACTGACCTTGTAGACGGCGGCGTCGTCGCTGGAGTCATAGCCCACCAGCAGGTTGGGGTCCGCCGCTTTGGGCAGGCCCGCCAATACATTCCTTAGGACACCCGGCCCTATTTTGGCCCCTCACCCACCGGCCGTGGTCATGGCGGTCAGGCGCAGCTTCTCATACGGCATCTCATCACCCCCTGAACTTTTGTTGACAACAGTGTATCCCATTTTAGTAAAAAAAGCAATCGGAGGCTTACCATGCAATTCAAACAACTGGAGGCATTTTTACAGGTGGCCCGCCAGCGCAGCTTTTCCAAGGCGGCGGAGGCCCTCTATCTCACCCAGCCCACCGTCAGCGCCCATGTGGCCGCTCTGGAGGACGAGCTGGGGACCCAGCTGGTGGTGCGCTCTACCCGGGAACTGCGGCTCACCGCCGCCGGGCGGGTGCTCAGACGGTATGCCGCCGAGATTTTGGGCCTGTGCCAGCGGGCGGCCCAGGACGTGCGCACCGCCGCTTCCTCCATCTCGGGAACCCTGTCGGTGGCCGCCTCCACCGTGCCCTCCCAGTACCTGCTGCCTCAGATCCTGCCCCTGCTGCGCCAACGCTACCCCGACGTGTTTTTCCAGGTCCGGCAGGGGGACAGCGGCCAGGTGGTCCAGTGGATGGTGGAAAACGGGGCGGAACTGGGGCTGGTGGGGGCCCCGGTCCAGCGAGCGGGACTGCTGTGCGTCCCCTTCTTCGCGGAACAGCTGGTGATTGCCACCCCCAACACCCCGGAGTATCAGGCCCTGGGAGGCCAGATGACGCCGGAGATCCTGAGACACGCCCCCTTCCTGATGCGGGAGCCGGGCTCCGGTACCCGCAAGCAGGCCGAGCAGTATCTCAAGGGCATCGGCCTGGAGATTAAGAATCTGACTATGGCAGCCCAGTTGGAGAGCACTGAGAGCATCCTCCAGGGGGTGAAGAATGGCCTGGGCATCTCCATCCTGTCGGGCTGCGCCGCCAAAGAGGCGGCTCAGGAGGGCAAAATCCTGGTGTTCGCCCCGGAGAGCCCCCTGCTGGAGCGGCAGTTCTATCTGCTCTACCGGCGCTCCAGCCCCCTGTCCCCGGCGGCGGCCATGCTGGTGGAGGAATTACTCTACTTTTACCGGGACAAGATGTGACCGGCGCACCGTCCAACCTGCCCACGCATACCCTGAGAGTGAGAAACTTACTCTTGGAGGGTCTTTTTATGGAAGCAGAGGCAAGGATCTGTTATTACTTAGGGGCCAATGCCCCCACCGGCTTTTATTCCCTTTACGATCAGATGCTGGACCCGGAGAAGGCCCGGGACATCCGCATTTTGAAGGGCGGGCCGGGCTGCGGCAAATCCACCCTGATGAAGCAGGTGGGGCGGGCCATGGAGGAGACGGGCCATTCGGTGGAGTACATCTACTGCTCCGGCGATCCCGACTCCCTGGATGCGGTCATCATCCCTGCCCTGGGTGCGGCGGTGGTGGACGGCACTGCCCCCCATGTGGTGGAGCCCAAATATCCCGGCCTGGTGGAGAGCTATGTGGATCTGGGGGCCTGCTATGACCGGGCCGCCCTCCAGGCGGTGGGTGCGGAGCTGAAAGGGTGCATGAAGGGCTATAAGGCCTGCTATGCCCGGGCCTACCGCTGTCTTACCGCCGCCGCCCAGCTGGAGGAGGACGGGCGGGCTTTACTGCTCACTCCCGCTCTGGAGGCCAAGATGGCCAAACGGGCCAGAGGCATCCTGTCCCGGGAGCTGAAACGGGAGGGGGATCAGGCGGGCCGGTCGGTCCAGCGCTTTCTGGGGGCGGTGACCTGGAAGGGGCTGCTGCGGGAGTACGGCACGGTGGAGGCTCAGTGCAGCAGGGTATATGAGCTGAGCGATACCTATGGTCTGGCCCACACCATGCTCACCTGCCTGGCCGCCGGGGCCATGGCAGCGGGCCACGACGTGGTGGCCTGCCCCGATCCCATGTTCCCTGACCGGATGGCCCATCTGATCGTTCCCGAGCTGTCTCTGGCCTTTGTGAGCACCACCCCCGAGCAGCCCTGGCTCCGCCGGCCCTACCGCCGTATCCGGCTGGAGGCCATGGTGGACACCGAGCTGCTGCGGCGCAGCCGGGCCCGGCTGCGCTTTGCCCGGAAGGTGACTGCCGCCCTCATGGAGGAGGCGGTGGACGCCCTGGCTCAGGCCAAGGCCATGCACGATGAGCTGGAGGCCATCTATAATCCCCATGTGGACTTTGACCGGGTACACGCCCGGGGGGAGGAGATCATAGAGAATTTTCTGGCCCTGGAGCAGGCGTAAAGAAGAGAAGCGGGGGGGGGGGGGGGGGGGGGGG